>NZ_JASLCN010000423.1 GCF_030151805.1 Fluviicola sp. | reverse complement strand
GGCATTCAGCACCAGGTTACTGAGATTCCCCTGTCTAAGAAGAATTGTAATTTTATTTGGGTCACTGACTGTTGTCGAATTCAGCATGAAATATAAAGTAGAATCCATCAATGGAGACTGAGCCATCAGGGAATCCAGGATAACAGCATCCGGCTTCGTATTGATCAACGTTTTTTGTGCTAAAAACAATGGATTATTGTGTACTACCGGATTCACAAACCCGGAACCGAACGGATTTGGAGCCGGGCTAAAAGGCCCTGGAGCTGCCCCACCGGTAAAAATGGCTTGTTTGTACAGGTAGTCGTCGTATTTCCGGTTAATTTCTTCTGTTTTTTTGATAAAGTACGAATGGAACATGTATTCCGGGTTAGTTGTTTCCAAACCAGGATAAAAGTCGAATTCCAAAAACTTCGGTAATTCGAAATCATCTCCCGTTCCTCTGAATGCCGGGATGTCTAAGTACTGATACGCATTTGTTCCCGTTACAATTCCCACTTCTGCATTGTAAGAAAGTACCTGGTTCAAATAGTAATCCCGGTACTCATATTCTAAACCGGGATTATCATATTCCTGTTCCCACACCAAATCTTCGCGGTACGGATTCGGGCGTGTGTACCCGTTTTTGTATGCTAAGGTATAAGCGTAATTGATCAGTTTTTCGGTAAACAACTTGCCGTTTACATCGTATTCTTTGGCTGATCTCAATTTCCCGTGATACAGGTAATCTTCAGTCGACGGGAATGCGCCTCCGTAATTGAAATCGGCACCATAATGTTCATAATCCGTTCGGTTCACGTATTCGCTGCTTCCTTCCACCAGAGAAGGTCCGTACACAGATACTTTTTTAAAGCCTGTGTCAAAATTGAAGCGTCTTCCGTTGTAGAAATGAGGATCCGCAATCTGAATTGCTGTCAATTTAGAGATTTTCGAACTTGCATCGAAGTCATAATGCCATCTTTTATGTCCGTTGTTTGCTGCTGAGGTATTGTTTTTCACCAAATCATCCTCGTCATTTTTCAAAACGTATTTCACAATCGGATGCACTACATCCGCCTGGTTCGTTCCATATCCGGGACTGGTAAATATTCCGCACATGCCGGAACGGTCGAGCGAAAATGATCCGGTATATCTTGTCCGGGCATCATTTGCCGGATAGTATTCTATTTTGGTAATTCCTCCCAGATAATCCACAATTTGAGTCAACACCATTCCGAAATGACCATTCATCGGTTGGTTTTGCTGATAAAAAACAGCATTATTCGTGAATTTTGAATACGACAGGAATGTCGTTAAGAGCTTCGTTGTATCCGCTGTCCAACCCAAAGGAACTTCCCGTACCGCCTTCAACAAAACAAAAACCTGCCACACATCCGTTCTGTATTGTAACGAATCGCCGTTATCATACACGTAGTTCTGAAGCATTTTACATTTTTCAGAAGTATACTCCAGTTTCTTTTGGGCCACCAGGTGCAATCCTGTTTCTACCGGTCCTCCGACGTCGCCATTGACTTTGTAATATTTTACCCCTACCAGCATGTACGGGTTTTTCGAATAGCGAATCAGTTCGAATTCATCCAGACGAACCGTATTATCCAATTTAGTCGGTACATTAAACGTTTTTGGGTCATTTGCAATCACATTTCCATTATCATTCCACCAGAAATTATAGGCCTCTTTCGGATCTGCAGTTGCATAATTAAACGTATTCTGACGAATGATCATGTATTCGTAAATCGGTGCAACCAGGTTCCACGGTAATCCGACCCCGAAATTTCCGGCAATATCCGCTGTGGATTTCAAAGGGTAAGATGATAACAAGGAACTAAACACATAGGCATTTCCGGCTTCCAGTTTTGATGTTGCCGAATTATAGACCACACTCCTTTCCGTAGCATAATTTACATCCGAATTCCCGGGCCCGATCTGGAAATTGAAGCCTTTGTATTTGGAAGGGATATTCGGCATCACAAACAGGTTGGAAATGGTTTTATCTCCTTCACCATAATTCAAAGACCATTTGAGTGCCATGTTAAAGGTCGAATAAAGTACTTTTGAACGAGTAGATTGATAATTGGACGTTGAAAAATAAATCCCGTTGTTGTTGTCATATAAATTATAATCGCTCGCATTCAATCCTCTTGGATTTTCCAGGTCTCCGGTTACAATACTCATATCAAAAGTACCGGCTGTCTGTAAAAAGTCAGCAGTCATCGAGTTCGACCGCTTGATCCGCGATTTGACTTCATAAATATCTCCGGGGTACATTTTGTCCTGCATCAAACGTGGGCTTTCCAGGAAACTATGCGAAAACGGAATTTCTCCTAACGAGCTGCTGATACCATCTCTCAAATATCCGTTTGTCGTAGAATACGGATCCGATGAACTCACTGCTGTGGGATTCGTTGTTCCATTCTTCTTACTGTGCTCGTATCTTTTCCAGCCTGGTCCAAACGTATTATCTGCTTTTCCGGCTGTATAAATGCTTTGATAACTGTATAAACTATCCAATCTGCCGTTTCCGTTTAATCGGTAATCGATCAGCTCATTAGAATTACTCAGAATCAGGTTTCTATCTGTTGCGTAATTTAATTCCAGGCGGTCTACCAAACCATCAATGGAAATGGCTTCTACTTTCAACAATAACAAATCGGCATAGCAGGAAAAGTCATGCTCTTTTGCAAATGTGGAGGAGAGAAAATTCTCAGCTGCAGCATACTTGTATGCTTCCTGCTCGTATTCCTTGAAATAGTTGAATTTTCCGAAGCCTTTGTAGGTAAAACTAATTCCCTGAAATGGTTGATTGCGGTGCGTAATCGCATCACAATACCACAGATTGTATTTCTGTTTCGGAAGGATGGAGTTTTCAACCATGGCAGCCTGCCCCGGATTTTGATATTCTCCGGCATTTTGAACAGCCCGCGCATTATTGGTTCCTGTAACCAAATTGGATTGATCGTAATACAACACCCGTTTGTTTGCCGGAGCATTGAAGGATTGAACTGCTGTCTGAAAGGTGTAACGTGTTCCGTCTGCGGCAATCACCACCCACTTGTCTCCGCTGTAACGAACTTCCGCATGGGTTTCAAAGGCATTCAGCTCAAAAACCACGGTCTTGTCGTCATTTACATCTATGTATTTGAAAACCGCTCTTCCGCTTACCACTCCCGGAACGTTGATATACGGTGAAAACCAATACAAATCTCCTTCCTTGAGCGCGGCATTCCCAAGGGAATTGAAATTAAGCGGCGTTCCTGCTGCTCCTGCTTCCGTGCAATACTGCGATTTCGTAAAATTGTTATACACTTCCGTTTCAATGGAAATGGTTGGAATATTGAGATTCCAGCCTTCTCCATAAGGAATTCCGGTTGAGATGGGCATCGTATTTCCAATGGAGAACGAACTGCTGTAATTCAGGCTGAGTTCATAGCTCAAACCACTTGGTGTGGCAACTGCTCCCAGTTTAATACTTGAATTATAGTCTCCGGAAAACAAATTGACATCTCCGGAGTAAACTCCTGAGTTCAATTCGGATGGTTTGGAAACTTGCGGAGTCATTTCGGAATTATTCCGACCTCCGACAACCTGTGAAAATGAAGCTATGCAGCATAAAAATGAGCATACAAAAATCAGAGATTTAGGCATTTTGATTGATTTAGGTTCAAAAAATGTGTTGTAGTCATAAGTGTTGTGGTTCTAAAAGTAACAGTTTTTTGATTTATTTATTGCAAATAAACTAAAATTTTACACTTATGTAACATAAATTAATCAAAAAAGTGAAATTAAGCGGTTTACTTAAAGTCAGGTGGATAATTTCGTTGACTTATACAAAAGTCGCTTGAACCTGGTTTGGTCGCGTTTTTGGAAATTCCCGAAATCCCAATTTCCCAATATTGGGACGAGTCTGTAAATCAGCAAGTTAATGAATGAAATTATAACTAATTAAAAATAAGTTGCTCTTCTATATACAAAATTGGGGTTACAATCATTTATATAACTAACAACTCCTTAAATTCTCCTAAAAACATCATTCAACAAAAAAGCCACCGATCTTTCGACCGGCGACTTTTCCAATATTTTCAGAATCAATTATTCTGCCTGCAATTCTTTGATTGACTTGTCAATTTCTTTAGAAAGCTCAGGCATTTGTTTTTTCAAATGCTCCATTGACTTAATTGTTTCGTCTTTGAATGCATCGTATCCGCTGCACTCTTTCATTTCTTTGCGCAGTT
Source organism: Fluviicola sp. (assembly GCF_030151805.1). GTDB lineage: Bacteria > Bacteroidota > Bacteroidia > Flavobacteriales_D > Crocinitomicaceae > Fluviicola. The sequence goes on along the minus strand of NZ_JASLCN010000423.1, from coordinate 14,519 downwards.
TTTCCTGACTTGCTTTATCGTTTTTCCCTTCGTAAATTTTCTTACATTTTGCCTCTTCAGCTTTGTGCTCTTCAGCAAATTTCTTTTGGAAAGTTCCGTCGTAATTTTTCTCACGATCACCTTTCATCATTTCAGTAGCCAAGTCAGTACACTCACACAATTCACTTTGTTTAGTACAAGATTGAATTGTCATGAATCCCAATCCGATTAGTGCAATTACCTTTAAATTTTTCATTCGTTTTTTATTTAAGTTGGGTAAATGTACCACAAAATAATTACGAATAGCGAATTACGAGGCACGAATGAAAATTACACCTATTCGAATCCAAATTTACTCCGCTTTGAGTTTTTCGATTGACTGATCAATTCCTTTCGAAAGTTCGGGCATCTGTTTTTTCAAATGTTCCAGTGATTTGATTCTTTCTTCCTTAAATTCAGCATAACTACTGCATTCCTTCGATTCTTTGCGCATTTTTTCCTGACTGGCTTTATCTTTGATATCATTCAGTTTCTCACACTTCGCTTTTTCAGCTTTGTGCTCTGCATCAAATTTCTTTCCGAATGTACCGTCATAATTGTGCTCGCGCTCACCTTTCATCAGCTCAGTGGCAACATCCATACAATCACATATTTCGCTTTGCTTTGAACAGGATTGAATCGCCATAAAGCCCAATCCGATGAGTGCTATTGTTCTTAGATTTTTCATTCGTTTTTTGTTTTAATCGAAGTAAATATATGACTAATTACGAATCAGGGTGATTATCAATGAGCGAATTATCAAGAGGGGTAAAGCGGTTGAATGAGGGAGATTAGAAAGCTGTATAATCGTTAAGAATTGGTACAAACGTCGCTATATCTATGCCTTATTGATGCTATATTGATCCTTTATTACCGGGTTAACAGTGGCTTGTTATTGCATCCATTCAGCTTATGAAAAGGATTAAAAACTGCCGAAAAAATACGGATGTAAGGTAAGCATGTTCTTTTGGGACGCTTTACCTGTACTCAACATTCTTCCGATCCACGCGGAGCAAGGAATCCGGTGACGGTATTTGATGTCCCAGCTTCACGGGTATTGCTGCATTTGCTTTTATTTGATCACCGTAATATGTCCCGTCAGGTCATAATTCACCTGGTCTTTTCCAAGTGCCGCGATTTTGTACACATAAATTCCATCCTGAACCACTTTTCCTCGGTATGTTGCATCCCATCCAAAATTGACGTCACCCGACTCAAAAATCACTTCTCCCCAACGGTCAAAAATGAGGATTCTGAATTCGGAAATATTGGTGTATTTCACCCGGAAAACATCATTAACGCCATCTTTTCCAGGTGTAAATGAATTAGGCACATACAACGTAGATGTTTCCGACATGCCAATGAAAACACTGTCAATTGCGATACAACCATTGGCATCCATCACCGTTACTGCAAACCAATTGGAACTGACAACGGTTGTCATCGGGGTTTTAATCGAATGATCGTTCAAAATTCCTTCACTTGACCAGAAGTAAATAAACGGTTCCGTACCACCTGTTGTTTGCCCATTTAAGTGGACTATATCCCCATATTGTACATCCAACGCATTTGTTGCTGTTGCACGAACCGAAAGTGGCGGAAAAACAAGGATGTGAATCGTAACAATGCTGTCGCAAGCAGCAGTCGGAAATGTTTGCGTATACGTTCCGGTTTGTGTGTAATCGAGCCCATTGTGACTGAAAACTTCTCCTGCGCACATCGTATGTGTGATCGTGGAAAATTTGGGCGGCAGGACTGTCAGATTCAACGTCGCAATACTGTCGCAACCCGAAGCAGTCTGAATGGTTTCAACATACGTTCCGGACTCATCATAATAACGGTTTCCCAGGAGAGCACTATCGCCGCTACAAATTACCAAATCTCTTACAGAAGGAATTCCACTCACTTTCAAATCGGTAAGCACAAAATCATAACAACCTGCCGGATTCTGAAGTGAATCGAGATACATTCCCGCACTATTGACATAAATGCCCGGAGTAATTTCCAAACTATCTCCAAAACACAGCACTACCTGATTCGTATCAATCTGTGATTCTAAAGTCAAAACGGTGGTTTGAATAATACTGTCACATCCGTTTGCTCCCTGGAGCATTTCGCTATGGACTCCCGGTCCGTAATAAATTCCCGACACCAAAACAGAATCTCCGGGACACACAAAATAATCGGTGTTGATGATTCCGTTCATGGTCACATGATAATCCAGATGAAACGTATCTGTGCAACCATTGATGTTTACAATTTTGGAAATGTGGTACATTCCCGTATCAGCCGGAGTAACCGGATTAAGCACCAAACTGTCTCCCTCAAAAACCTGATTATCCGGTGTGATCCATTCGAAAGTGGTATAATCTGATGATGGGAAAATCAAGATCGAATTATTACAATCTGTAACAGCTTGTGGATCTGTGAATGTGAGCGAGTCTACCGTAACCTGTTTGGAGGAAGCATTTCCGCATGCGTCCAAAATCCGGACCGTATAAATTCCCGTGGAACTGACCGAAAAGATATTTGAGCTTTGAAGTGGAAACAGCTGAGGTCCGCCAATAATTTCGTATTGATATGGCGCAACTCCTTTTGTGGTATCCGGAATTAATTCCAGGTGGATATTCGTGTTGCACAAAATGGAATTACTGGTGAAAACATCCGGAAACACATACGGTTCGATGTGAATCGTATCGATGATCAAGGCACAAGGTATGTCTGTGTCATTGACTACATACGCGGCATTATTTTCATATTCAAACGTAATTTCATAAGGCCCTGAAGACAGATTTAAAAGGGAATCACTATTCACCTGTCCACCGTAAGAGCTAAACGGAACTTCATCCAAAATGGTATCATTGACCAAATCACGAATAATGGCATATCCTGAACCGGCCAGGGAGAAATAGATTTTATTTTCACCCGGACAGCCTCTTTTGTAGTGGTGCATATATGCTAAATGGGTTACATCCTGGGAATTGATTGTAAACGTGCCGGGAAGCTCATTCCCACAATCATCTATGACCTTATACGTATAGGTTCCGATTGCCAGATTACTGATGAAAAAATAATCGTTGCCGGGAATCGTATCCGGATACGAATAAGTGTCTGAATAAGCAAATTCAGGATCGGTACTTCCCAACGTTGCCGGACCTGAAAGTAAAACAAGTCTTGAATTAACACCAAAACCACTCGTTTGAACACGGTAAGTACCTACCACCGAATCGATACAAGCCGGACTAATAATCACTTGTTCAATAATAGCCGGCGGAGCTTGCCCCGGAATTAAATAATCCTGCTCAAATGTTTCTCCGCAGCCATCCGTAATGACCAAATGATAGGTTTCACCGGTTGTTAACTCATCTGCAATCAGCACACCGGATACCGGTCCGGTATTCGAAACAGTTCCTGCAGAAGTGACGACACCGGTTGTAATATTTGTCATCGTATAACTCACAGGATGATTCAAAAAAGTATGATCCGGGCTGAAAGCGGTTGGAAGATTTCCAAATGCCGCATTCACAGAATTCCCGCATTCGCTAAACGTGTAAGTCGGATAAAAAACGAATGGATACATATTCAACAGATCGGATGTTATTTGCTCTCCACAAGCATTTGTAATAGTAAGCTGGGCAAAATCTCCATACGTTAAACCGGGAATGGTTTGCGAAATACGGATATAACCATGTGTGTGAAGTGCAGAAGTATCCAAAAGCGTTTGCGAAGTAGTTGTTACGATCCCGCTGGAAGTTGTGTATTGATACGTAAAAGGCAAACGCACATTTTCCGCCATCAGGTAGTACGAAATACTCATCGTATCACATCCCGTTTTTTCGGCCATTAAGTGACTTCCGAACATCATATTGGTTACCGGGTCCTGGATCGTCACAGCAATTGTGCGCAAATTATTACAGGCATCGGTTGCTCTGAGACTGTAGGTTCCGGCAGACAGATTGGGGAACGAATTACTGCTCTGCACAGGTGTTGCAGTGCCAGAAGCAGGTATTAATTGCCATGAAACCGGAGCTAACCCGGTATTGGGAACCAGGTTTCCCGTCAAACTTCCGGTATTGCCTCCGGGGCAATAAGGTGCAACTTTCACAGGATTAAAATCGATCATGGAATAAGTTCCTGTCACCGTCACATTTTGCAACGAATGCTGACCTGCTCCATCGGCAATATCTACCGTGTAATTTCCTGGCGGCAGTGACGTAAATGTGTTATTGGTTTGAACAGCTTGCGTAACCGGGCCTGAAACAATACTGTAGGTCAGTGGCGGGTGTGTTGTGGACGCAGCAATGGAAATACCGCCGTTATTCTGACAAGTGCTTTCGGTTGGTGTCACTGAGGTAACCTGCAACTGGCCAAAAAGTATTTTGGAAGCCAACAGGAAAAGGGAGAGTAGGATCGGAGATTTCATACGGTGCGCAACTGCATTTAAGTTTAGGGTAAGTTCCAGTCCTTTGAAAGACGGGGCTTAACACAATCAGTTGCGTTCAATTCAAATAAAAACGGCAGTTAATTATTGAATTAACCGCCGTTTTTTCTTATTGATAAATCATCTATTTCCAACCGCCGCCAAGCGCTCTGTATAGATTCACTACCGCTTGTAATTGATCCAGTTTGTCATTGATTCCGCTCATTTGAGCCGCAATTAAATTTTGCTCGGAAGTCAGGACATCTGTGTAATTTACCCCCGAACGGTTACTGAGCAATTCGCGGGTATTATCTACTGCAATGGTCAGAAACTGAACCTGCTGTTGCCGGATCCGTTCCCGCTCCACTGCATTCTGGTAAGAAAACAGGGCATTCGAAACTTCTTGCCCCCCTTGTAAAATAGCATTTTGAAATCCGTAATACGCAATCTGCTGATCGGCTTTTGCCTGGCGCAAACGCATTTTGTTTTTTCCCTGGTTGAAGATCGGCTGTGTCAAACCTCCGATAATATTGTAGAAAACCGACTGGCTGAATAATTCCTGGATCTTGAAACTTGCAAAACCACCGCTTGCGGTCAATGTAAACGCAGGGTAAAAGTAAGTCTTCGCTACATTGGTATTTTCAAACGCTGCGATAAACGCATATTCTGCTTGCTGCACATCCGGACGGTTTTTCAACAACTGGGAAGAAATCCCGGTTTTCAAATCGGTATAGATCGTTTGTTCATCCAAAGAACTACGTTGAATGGCTTGAGGTTCGCGCGCCAGCAAGAAGTTTAACAAGTTTTCCGTTTGCCAGATCTTATTTTTCAAATCCGGGATCATGACTTCTCCTGCAGCTGCGTTGGCCTGACTTTGAGCGACATCTGCACTCGTGATTTTTCCGGATTCCTGAAGTGCGATCAGGGTTTCCACCTGGCGCTTTCTCACTTCAACCGTTTCTTCGGTGATTTTCAACTGCTTATCCAGAGAAATCAAGCTGTAATATGCATTCGCGATATCTGCAATCAGCTGTGTCTGAACTGCACGCATTCCTGCTTCACTTTCCAAAACACTTGCCAGCGCTCCTCTTTTCGCACTGCGCAATTTTCCCCAAACATCCAATTCCCAAGCCGTTCCAAGCTGAATCCGATTGGTATGCGTTGTCAATTTCAAAAGTCCCGGAGGAGCGTTGACAGCGCGTTGTGATTGTTTGGCATCTGTTGAATTGACATCCAAAGTCAGGGATGGAATAAAGGCCATTTTACTTTGTTTCAAATACGCCTGTGCTGATTCCATGCGGTAGACAGCTTGCTTCAAATTCAGGTTTTGCGCCAATCCTTTTTCGATCAGATCCTGCAAATTCGGGTCCGAAAAAAGCTGCTTCCAGTTCAAATCTGCCATGGAAGTGGTATCCTCAGAGGCCTGATCACGATACAGTTTTTCTGTGATCACCGCATCAGGTCGTTCATACCTGGTAGTCACACAACCCGACAGTACCAGAAGCAAAACGAAAAACCCTGTTGTTATTATCTTATTGAATTTCATTGATTCTATTTTAAATCCGTTATACTTTCTTATGCAGTTCCTTCTGCTCCCACTTCTTCGTCATCGTCTGCTTTTTTACTGCTCACCTTTTCCTGAAGATTCTGGAAGATGATAAACAGGATCGGGATCACCAGCACTCCGAAAATGGTTCCGATCAACATTCCTCCTACCGCACCGGTTCCGATGGAAGTGTTTCCTGCTGCTCCAACTCCTTTCGACAACATCAGCGGCAATAATCCGAAAATGAAGGCGAAGGACGTCATCAAAATTGGTCGTAAACGCGCCGTTGCACCACTTATGGCAGCTTCCGTAATACTCATTCCTTTTCTTCTACGGTCCACTGCGTATTCCACGATCAGGATGGCATTTTTGGCCAGCAATCCGACCAGCATCACCAGGGTGATCTGTGTATAGATGTTGTTATCTACTTCAAAAATCTTATCGAAGATGAACACTCCCGATAAACCGACCGGCAATGAAATTAAAACTGCCAACGGAAGAATGTAACTTTCGTATTGTGCTGAAAGCAGGAAATAAACGAAGACCACACAAAGCAAGAAGATATACAAAGTCTGGTTTCCTCCGGTGCTTTCTTCGCGCGACAATCCTGAGAATTCGTAATCGTATCCGGCAGGAAGTGATGTTTTTGCCACTTCTTCAATCGCCTTCATTGCGTCCCCGGAACTGAAACCTGCATTCGGTGTTCCGTTGACAGATATTGATGTGAAGAGGTTGAAACGCGAAATGACCTGTGGTCCGTAGACTTGTTTCATCGTGATGAATTCGGAAACAGGAGCCATTTCTCCATTCGCATTCCGAACGTAAATCGAGTTCAAACTTTGCAGGTTCTGTCTGCTTCCCGGTTCTGCCTGGTAAATCACGCGGTATTGTTTTCCGAACTTATTGAAGTTCGAAGCATATACCCCACCGTAATATCCCTGAAGCACGCTCATGACATCACTCACGGTGAGTCCGGATTGTTTGATCTTCGGCACATTCACATCAATTTGATATTGTGGGAAATTCGGGTTGAAGGATGTTGTTGCGTATTGAATTTCCGGGCGCTGACTCAATGCTCCCAGGAAGTTCGTTGCCACTTCATTAAACTTATTGATGTCTCCTCCTGATTTGTCCTGCAACTGGAATTCAAATCCGGCAGTGTTACCAAATCCCTGAATCGTAGGGGGAGAAAAGAAGATAATCCGTGCATCTTTAATAGAAGCTGTTTTCGCAAAAAGATCTGCGATAATTGCTTTCACATCCCGCTCGCGTTTGTCCCACAATTTCAAACGGGTCAACACCATTCCGTATGAACTTCCCGTTCCACTGATAATTGAACGTCCAACTACGCGAAGCGTGAATTCTGTTTCGGGAAGCGTGCGTACAATACTGTCAATCTCCGTCAGAACCTCTGCTGTTCTTTCCTGTGAAGTTCCCGGAGCCAATGTAATATCGGAGAAAATAGTTCCCATATCTTCCGCCGGAACAAATCCTTTCGGTGTTGTTTTCATACCCCAAACCAACAAACCGGTGAAAATTGCCAGGATTGCCACCATGACCCATTTTCTTCTGCTCATGAACGAAACAGAGCGTTTATAACGGTTCGTTAACTTATCGAAAGAGGCATTGAATGCTACGTTAAAACGCTGCAGGTAGGATTTCTTCTTCCCGTGGTCGTCTTTATGCGGTTTCAGTAACAACGCACACAAAGCCGGACTTAAAGTCAAGGCATTTACCGCCGAAAGGATAATTGAAATCGCCAGTGTCAGACCAAACTGCTTATAGAATACTCCGGTAGATCCCTGGATGAAACTTACCGGAACGAATACCGCAGCCATTACCAATGTAATCGAAATGATTGCTCCCGTAATCTCGTCCATCGCATCAATGGTTGCTCTCTTCGACGATTTGTAACCTTCATCCAGTTTGGCATGTACGGCTTCCACCACCACAATGGCATCATCCACCACAATACCGATCGCCAGTACAAGGGCAAACAAGGTCAGCAAGTTGATACTGAATCCGAATAGGTTCAGGAAGAAGAAGGTACCGATAATTGCCACCGGAACGGAGATAGCCGGAATTAAGGTGGAACGGAAATCCTGCAAGAACAGGAATACTACCAGGAACACCAGGATAAAGGCTTCAATCAAGGTATGGAATACTTTTTCGATTGATGCATCGAGGAAGTCGTTGACGTTTACAATCGTTGAAAATTTCACTCCTTTCGGGAAAGAAGCCTTCGCTTCGTTCAATACTCCGAGTGCTCCTTCAATTACTTCCTGCGCATTGGATCCAGCTGTCTGATTCACTGCAACTCCCAAACCGAATTTTCCGTTTACACGAACCGAACTCGCATAATTCTGAGCTCCCAATTCGATACGGGCAATGTCTTTCAAACGCAACACCTCGCCATTTTCACCTACGCGGACAACAATGTTTCCAAATTCCGTATCTTCTTTTAATCGTCCTTTGTATTTAATCGTATACTGATAACTCTGAGCTCCCTGTTCACCGAACTGTCCGGGAGCAGCTTCGATATTTTGCTCTGCCAAAGCGCGGTTCACATCGTCCGGAACAAGTCCATAACTGGCCATCACATCCGGCTTCAGCCAAATCCGCATGGAATAATCCATTAAACCGAACGCCGTTGCATCTCCAACTCCCTTGATCCGCTTGATCTGCGGAATCAGGTTGATATTGGCATAGTTTTGAAGGAAGGTCTGATCGTAAGTTGAATCCTCACTATACAAGGTAAAGATCAATAAGTTACTCGCCTGTCGTTTGGTTGTTACTACTCCGGCACGGGTTACTTCCTGCGGAAGCAAACTCGTGGCACGGGAAACGCGGTTTTGCACGTTTACTGCGGCAAGATCCGGGTTGGTTCCCAATTTGAAGTAAACTGTGATGGTTGCTGTTCCGTCATTTCCGGCCGTTGAAGTCATGTACATCATATCTTCAACACCATTGATTTGCTCTTCCAGCGGAATAACCACATTGTTTAGCACCACATCGGCATTTGCTCCCTGGTAAGAAGCCGAAACCTGAACAGTTGGCGGTGCAATATCCGGATATTGAGAAACCGGAATGGCTATCAAGCCCAACACTCCGAGAATCACAATCAATACCGAGATTACCGTAGATAATACGGGTTTTTCTATGAATCTTTTAAACATAAAATGATTTTAAGGTCTGTAATGAATACATGGTCCTGAATCTTACGAATTCAATTCCGCATAAATCTCTTTCGGGTCTGCCTCGGTGACTTTGACCTTCATTCCGTCTTTCAGGAATTGTACTCCTTCCAGCACAAGCATATCGCCGGCTTTCACCCCTTTGGTTACAATGAAAAAATGACCGCTTGTTGCTTCCATCATTTCGACCAAGACGCTGCGAACCACTCCGCCTTTTCCTACAACGAATGCAAATTTCTTTCCTTGCACATCGGAAATAGCACGCTGCGGAATCAGGAATCCGTTTGAAATTTTCTGCGGAATCAATACCTGGGCACTTCCGCCGCTGCGTAACAAATTCAACTTATTGGAAAAGGTAGCACGAATACGAGCTGTTCCGGTTTGCGGGTTGATTAATCCGTTCACCGATCCGATCTTTCCTTTTTCAGGATAGATGGAACCATCTGAAAGCATCAATGAAACTTCCGGAAAATGGGCGATCTTCTGATCAAAACTGGTTCCCTGCGTATTCCGGATAAACTCCAGTAATTGCTTTTCGTTCATTGAGAAATACGCATAGATATTCGTAATGTTCGAAACAGTTGTCAATGGTTTCACGGTAGAACCCGATACCAAACTTCCGGTTTTAAAAGTGATGCTTCCGATCACTCCGTTTACCGGGCTTGCAATTTTCGTATAACCGAAGTTAACGTTGGCATTTACCAGGTTCGCTTCTGCCTGGGCCAATTCTGCAATACGTGTTTGCAAAATCAAATCTGCTTCCTGCAATTCGTATTTGTTTACAATGTTCTTTTCCACCAGGGATTTGGTTTTCTGAACCTGCAATTTTGCAGTACTTACTGCTGCTTCAGCACTTTTCACAGAAGCTTTTGCCGTGCGAACCAATTGTTCGTATTGCGGTGCAGAAATGGTGAAAAGCAATTGGCCTTTTTTGACAAACTGTCCTTCATCAACCAGGATTTTGTCAACGAATCCATCCACTTTCGGGCGAATTTCGACGTTTTCAGTTCCTTCAATAGTTGCCGGATAATCCGTTTGAATGGTTGTTGAACGTGGTTCTACAGCCAACACCTGATAGGTTTTAATCACGTTTGCTGCTGCCGGAGCTTCTTCTTTGGAGCCACAAGAAGCTAAAAAAACTAACGACAAAGTCGTAAGTACATAAATTGGTTTCAATACTGTCATAAAATCTGTCTTTTTTGAACTCACCTTATCGGGGCTACTGCTTAATGAGATTCTTAATCTTTCCTTTGGTTTAACTATTTGGTTAATTTTTGGCAAAGATCATTCATCAATCAGGATTAAGACTTATTCAATTCATGCAATTTATTATTCAAATCAAATATTTTAACTTTTTTAACTAATTGACATCCCGAAACGATTTAGGAGTCAATTGTGTCTGTTTTTTAAAGAAACTATTGAAATTGGACGGGTGTTCAAAGCCCAAAGTATATGCAATTTCGGCAACGGAATTATCCGTATGACGCAGTAAAGCCTTCGCTTCATTGGCCAAACGGGAAGAAATAATTTCTGTTGTACTTCGCCCGGTTACTTCCTTGATCGAGCGGTTCAGATGATTCACATGAATATCTAATTTTTCAGCAAAATCACTTGGTTTTTTCAAGGCCAATGATTGATCGGAAGAATCGATTGGAAATTGTCTTTCAAGCATTTCCATAAACAAAGTAGTCAACAGAACAGATGCAGCAGGTTTCTTGTCTTCACGCACATTCTGGAAACACAATTTGTTTGCCTGATGAAGCAGAATATGCAAATAATGGGCAATGACTTCGTATTTCTTTACATAATTCCCATCCATTTCATCGTGAATCTGTTCGAAAATAAATTCGAACAATGTCGCTTGTTCGTCTGTCAGCGGGTAAACAGGAGTCATTGCCGTATTCATCAGGGGTGTATCCCGAAAGAGTGTATCGAGCAAATAAGTATCAATGAAATGACTGTTGAAAAGACAGAAATATCCTTGCTGGTCCTCCGAAACAGGCTCCCAGACATGCGGCACATTCCCATGATAAAAGATGAGCGTTTTTCCGGAAACCGGGACTTTTGAGTCTTCAAAATGAACAATTCCGTCTCCTACAATAAGTGAAATCTTGTGAAAATCTGTTCGATGCAACTCTGTAATACGCGCACATTGAATCTGACCGCGTTTAAAAACGTTGAAATGACTCATTTTAGACAAGTGCGAGAACTGTTCCAGGGTTCCCTTGTTTAAAATACTTGCATAAAATTCCTGTAAAGTCAATAACCCATTCATGGTAAAAAATTATGTTTTTCAAATATACTCGATTTACATATCTCCATCCAAAACTATTTTTTTACCGGTCGTAAAAAATGGTTAAAAGCAGTTGGATCAGAAAAGTCAGGAAGAATGGTTTGCATGTAGCAATTAAAGCATTTAAAACGTCGAATGAGCTTGTTTTTCCGGACTGAAATGCTTCTTTCTTTTTCAAAATGGAAAAACGGATTTTCATTTTGAAACAAATCAGGCTGTCAACCGCAGTTTCAACCGGATCAAAATATTCTGTAACATGCCTGAAAGAAAGGCGTTAACAATTAAAATACCGGTTTTAACAATTTCCGGCAAGAAAATAGAATACGAGTTTGCAACCAATTAAAGAAACGAGATATGAAAAAGTTGATGTTACTATTTCTGGCACTTATCACTGTTTCTACTACGCAGGCAAATGGTTTGAACGCTTCGGAAAAACCAGGATCCAAAATCAATGGAAACCTCCAGGTTAAAATCAGTGATTCGAAAACGAATTCTTTCGGAATCGTCATTGAAATTACGAAAGTGGAAATTTACTCTGAAAAAACCGGTTGGATTGCATTGAACGACTATCAACAGAGCATTTCAAGCGCCGGATTCACGAAAGGAAATGAATCTTTACTGGCAAATGCAGAAATTCCTGCGGCTGCTTACTCGAAATTGCGTCTGACATTCGGAACAACGAATTCTATCTACACTGTGAACGGCAGCGAAAGCCGGACAAACCATTTATCTTTTGCAAACAACTCGGATCGTTTTGTTGAAATTGCTATTAACCAGGAAATTCACCCGGGGAAAAACAATACGATCATGATTGATTTTGATACGTCGACATCCGTTTCTGTATTTGATGATGCTTACATTATTCAACCGGTGATGGAAGAAATCCGTGGACGCGGCATTCGCACAAATGAAATCGTTACTGCGTTTGCAGGGAAAGAAAATTAAAAATAATCCGGCTGGTCCGGAATCTATTCCACTATACGAAATAACCGGAGCTCATTCAGCTCCGGTTTGTTTTTTCAGATTTTAGAAGATATCTGTCACACACATAAGTGTAGACACCAACAATTCCATCAGAAAACCCTTCGCGACCTTTGCATCTTAGCGTTTTATTCAATCCACATGATGTTTAAACGCAAAGAAGCGAAGAGCGCAAAGATTTGACAATCTTCATTTAGATCAATGATCACCTAATACTTGAAGCATTTCATTTTTCTAAGCATTTTTAATAATCAAGCACGTCGACACGCTGTGCGCATACGTTGCTCCTTTCGCATCTTTTAGTGACGCTTCAAGCAGAGCCGTTGTTCCGCCCAAATGGATGATCTTTCCTTCTGCAACCAACATTCCGCTTCCGGTATGCACCCGTTTGAGAAAATTGACCTTCAATTCCAGCGTGGTATAAACCATTCCCTGCGGCAAACGCGAATGCAAGGTGCAGCCCATTGCCGAATCCAGAAGAGAGGTAATGACGCCGCCATGCACACTTCCGTTGGGATTGTAATGAAATTCTTTCGGCTCGAATACAAAGCTCACTCTTCCCTCTTCGATTTCCCCTATTGAAAAATCGAGCGTATTGATCAGCGGCGAAGCAGGAACTTCTCCCTGCCTGATCGCCAATAAATAGTCCAAACCCGAAAGACTTTTCGATAATTCCACTCCTTCCAGAGGATTTCCCCAGGAATAAGTTCTTTCCCGTTCTTTTGTTTCCATAAGCTATTAAATCTTCACAAACTCTTTAGACATTCCCACCGGAACCTGCCATTGATTTTTTTCCATTGCAATCAGTAATTCCTGAGCTACTTCCTGTGGGGGAATTCCCGATTCACCACCGATCTCTTTCGAAAAATCAGTATTTACCAAAGGCGGAATCAATTCGAAGACATTTAATTTTTCGCCCAAAGTATCCCGTAATACATCTGTGTAAGCTTTTAATGCTGCTTTACTTGCTGTATAAGTCGGCAACATTTTTTGAGGATAATATGCTACGATAGATGTCACATTCACCACTGCCGGAGTTTCATTTTTCAACAGAGTCGGCAGGAGCTTTTCAGTCAAATCCACAATTGACAAATAATTTGTCTGCATTTCCCGGCTTGCTTTTGAAAAGGCATTTGCATTCGCCCCCAATTCATATACATCTGCATAGCCCGCGTTATTGATCACTACATTCAATTCGGGATGGTCTTCCCTGATCTTTGCAAGCAAACGATCCGTATTTTCAGCATCTGTCACATCTCCCGCAATCGGAATGACATTTTCCAGTTTACCTGCTGCTTGTTTCAGTTTTTCTTCATTCCGTCCTGTTATCAGAACCTTGTTTCCCCGTGTTGAAAATTGTTTTGCCAATTCGAAGCCGATCCCTGCCGAACCTCCTGTAATTAGAATGGTGTTCCCGTTTGTTTTCATTTGTCTGTTTATTAAATTATCGGAAGCAATGCTTCCTGTTGTTTGGCTATCAAAAAAGTTCAAAGAGTTCAAAATTCAAAGGCCTCTCTTTTCACTTTTACTTTTAACTTGTTTGTATGTTTTCTATCAGCATTGCCGTAGCGCCGCCACCGCCGTTACAAATGGCCGCAACACCGTATTTCGCATTTTGTTGATTTAAAAGATGTGTGAGCGTCACCAGGATTCTTGCTCCTGAAGCTCCGAGCGGATGACCAATTGCCACTGCTCCACCACGAACATTTACTTTTTCCAGATCCACACCTCCCAAACGCGAATTGATAATCGGCACATTGGCATAAGCTTCGTTCATTTCGAAATAGTCAATTTCATCAACTCCGATTCCTGCTTTTTTCAAGGTTTTTTCGATTGCCAAAGCAGGTGAAGTTGTGAACCATTCCGGAGCCTGCGCCGCATCTGAAAAAGCCACGATTCGCGCCAGAGGTTTCAGTTTGTGTTCTTCCAGGAAGTTCTCCGAAACAATCAGTAAAATAGCTGCCCCGTCGTTTAAGTTTGATGCGTTTGCCGCTGTGATTGATCCGTCGGACTCAAAGATCGGTTTCAACTGTCCCAATTTATCCGGATTCAGTTTTTCAATATCTT
>NZ_JASLCN010000411.1 GCF_030151805.1 Fluviicola sp. | reverse complement strand
AAATTCAACCTTTGCTGTTCCCGGAAATTTTATCATCGGAACCGTGTCCCAGGTCAATGGAAACGGGGGCTATTTTGTGGAACAGGATTGGGTTAATAACGGAACGTTTAATGCTGGAACTTCTACTGTTACCTTATTCGGAAATACACAGCAATTCATCACAACACTGAATGCTGTTTCAACCGTATTTAATCAGTTGATTCTTACAGGAACCGGAACTGGTAATAACCGGAAGAAAACATTGGCCGGTGTCAATGCTTCAACCGGAATAACCGGGATTCTGCAATTGAATGACCGTGAACTCGAAACTCAGACCAATTCTTTTTTTGTATTGAATCCGTCTGTGACAGCCGTAACGTATCTGAATACCTTCGGATCAGAAGGCTTTGTAAGCAGTTTGACTCCCGGAACCTTTTCGCGCTTGACCAACCAGGCTTCGGCTTATGTGTTTCCTACAGGATCCAGTGCCGGAACGTTGCGTTTCAGACCTGTGGAGTTAACTCCTTCAACAAATGCGGCTGCTCAATATACAGCTCGTTTGAACAACGTCGACGCATCAATAGATAATTTTGATCGATCACAAACGGATGATTTGACCTGCTCCCTGAATCCGAACTATTATCATTCCATCGAACGGGTTGTTGGTTCAGCCCCTACAGATTTGCGTTTGTTCTATGTTTCCGCGTCGGATGGAAATTGGCCGGCAATGGCGCAATGGCAGAACCCGGCTTCCGAATGGACAGATATGGGTGCTACAAACGGGGCGGTTTCCGGTGGATTTGATACACGAACAAAAACGGCCTGGAATTTTGTTGTTCCGGGTCATCCGTATATTCTTGCGCGTTTGCGTCCGGAAGCTCCTCAGCTGAATTGCCCGGATGTGTGTGAAAACTCTATTGGAAATGTATTTACACTTACCGGAACCACGACCAATTACCAGTGGACTTTTCCTTCCAATGCATCGTTGATTTCAGGGCAGGGAACAAGCACTGCTGAAGCTAACTGGCAATCCGGATCAGGACAGGTTTCAGTGGTAGCAATTGATGGGAATGGTTGTAGTTCCTTACCCGTTGTTTGTACTCCGAACATCATACCGAATGCAGAAGTTGATTTTTCATTCACTGAAAACGGAACGAACTACCAGTTTACGGATCATACACCCGGCGCAGTTTCCTGGGTTTGGGATTTTGGAGATGGCTTCGGTTCGGCTGTTCAAGCTCCTTCACATACTTATTCCGGAATGGAGGACAATTACCTCGTAACGCTGGAAGTAACGAATGCCAATGGTTGTATTGGCAAGGGCTCGCAAGTTGTTGAGTTATTCTCGGAAATAACCGTACCGAACATTTTTACTCCTGATAATGATGGAATAAACGATGTCTTTTACATCAAAGCAATTGGGGTAAAAGAGTACGATTTACAGATTTTTAACCGTTGGGGAAACCTGGTCTTTACTTCAAACAGCCCGAATGTAATCTGGGACGGGAGATCTGACGGGAAATGGATGGAAGAAGGTGTTTATTTCTATAAACTGAAAGCCTCTTCCAATACGAAAGAATACCACTATCAGGGAAACATAACACTTATAAGAAATTAATCAGCTAAAAAAAATGAAAACACACACGAAAACCCTGCTTGCTTCTGTTACAATTTTATTGAGCTTCGGTAAAGGAAACGCTCAAAACAACGTGGGAATTGGTACAAACACACCGAATCCAAATGCAATTCTGGACATGCAGTCAACTACTCAGGGAGTTTTGGTTCCCCGCTTGACAACTGCACAGAGAAATGCCATTGCGGCGCCAACCGAGGGCTTGTTGATTTATGATACAGATGTGAATTGCTTTTTCTTTTATGAAAGCACTGCTGCTGTTTGGCAGAATCTTTGTGCCGGAGGCGGAGCCGGAACTCCCGGACCACAAGGTCCCGTAGGTCCTGTGGGAGCAACGGGTCCTCAGGGTCCGGCTGGTGCGAATGGCGCTGCAGGCGCAACTGGCCCACAGGGACCGGCCGGACCAGCAGGTGCTGCCGGATCTCAAGGTGCAGCGGGAGCAACCGGAGCAACCGGTCCTCAAGGCCCGGCAGGAACGACCGGACAATTTGGAGGAACGGTTTATACGACCAGCCAGTTAGTATTGACAACTGCTATGACAACCTATACTTTGGTTCCGGGATTGACACAAACAATTACTGTTCCTGCAAATGCAAAAGTGTATATTTCAAGTGACGGCGGATTTCAAAATGCAAACACAGGAGTTGTTCACGGAGTAGCTGATTTTGCTGTTTTTATTGACGGCGTTGCTTCAACGTTACAGCGAAGAGTTCCTGCAGCGAATTCTGCCTCTCTGGGGCAAATTATTTCGCAGTGGAGCTTGTCGAGTGTGTTTAATATGACAGCAGGATCACATACCATTCAATTGCGGGCAAAATACGCTGAGGGAACGGCACAATTAAATATCGGAAGCGCAACAGCTGATCTGATCAAAGGGAATTTATCTATTCTGATCATTAAGGAATAGATCAAAACAAAATTCAAATAAAAAATCCCGTCTTGGTTTAACCTGGACGGGATTTTTGTTGCGATTTATTTTTTACGTGCAAAGAGTAAAAATTCCTTGTTTCCGTCTCCACCGATAATCGGAGAGTCGATGATTCCGACAACTTCAAAATTCGAATCGCTGACAGACTTCTCGATCCGTTTCAAAATATCCGGATAAACCGAGGCGCTTTTAACAACTCCCTGTTTGTTCAGGAATTTCTTCTCCAATTCAAACTGCGGTTTGATCAGCGCAACGAGGATGCCATCTGATTCAACAAAACTGCTTGTAAACGGAAGTACTTTTTCCAATGAAATGAACGAAACATCAATCACAATTCCGTCCACCGGATTTGGAACGTGTGATGAGGTTAATTCGCGGACATGTGTTTTCTCAATATTGGTGATGCGCGGATTGCTTCGGATGCGTTCGTGAAGTTGTCCGTGTCCGACATCCACACAATAAACGTGGGCAGCGTCTTTACTGAGCAAAACTTCCGTGAACCCACCTGTTGAAGCTCCCAGGTCGATAAACGATTTTCCTGCTACCGGAATCTGAAAGTGTTCAATTGCTTTTAACAATTTCAGCGCCCCGCGGGATACCCAGGTTAGTTCTTCGTTTAACAGCAAAATGTTGGCATCCAGCGGAATTTTCTTTCCGGGTTTTTCAACGGAAATCCCATTGACTAAAACGTCTCCGTTTTTAATCAATTCTTCTCCTCTGGTTCGTGAAGTTACCAAACCACGGTCGACCAATAATTTGTCTAAACGTTCTTCCATACTACAAAAGTAATCGAAGTGAAGCAATTGCTTCTATATTACCGATTATTTAACCCAATTCTTTGATTATAAACTTTGTTAGAATTTAATTTCACAAAACTGTTTAATCATTCACGTAATTTCAATAAAATCAATAGGATAAGCAACTATTTTTTAAATTATAACGTTTAGTTTTTAGTAAGTTAATTTATATTTACTCTAACATTAATTGAAACCCCATGAAACTACTAATTGGTGTACTACTAGCATCATTATGTCCTTTTCTCTCGTTCGGACAGATGTTTTACTCAAACGGAGCCTTAATTTCAGTTTCTTCCGGAGCGATTGTTCAGGTAAACGGAGGTGTTGAATTGGCCCAAACAACCAATCTGACGAATAACGGTTCTGTAACAATCACCAAAAATTCCACTTTCCCGATCCCCGGAACATTTCAAATAGGGGCGAACTCTACAGTAAGCGGAAACGGATTTTATCTTGTTGAACAGGATTGGATCAACAACGGGATTTTTAACGGAGGAACTTCTACCGTGACACTTTTCGGAAATACCCAGCAATTTATTACTTCCACAAACGGAGTTTCAACGGTTTTCAATAACTTGATCCTTACCGGAACGGGAACCGGGAACAACCGAAAAAAAACGTTGCAGGGTGTCGATGCAACTACCGCTACGTCCGGAACGCTTCAGTTGAATTCAAGAGAGTTGGAAACACAAACGAATTCTTTTTTTGTAAAGAATCCGGCGGTTGCTGCGGTATCTTATTCAAACACGTTTGGGGCCGAAGGTTTTGTGAGCAGCATTACACCGGGAACACTTTCCCGAATTACCAATTTTGCAAGCACCTATATCTTTCCAACCGGATCAAGTGCGGGAACATTGCGTTTTCGTCCGATTGAATTAACACCTCAATCCAGCCTGGGAGCGGAGTATACCGTGCGTTTCAATAATTACGATGCGAATGCGGATGCTTTTGACAGATCTCAAACCGATGGCAACATGTGTGCATTGAATCCGGCTTACTATCATTCCATTGAGCGTGTGATCGGTACTGCTCCGACGGATATTCGCATGTTTTATGTGATTGCAGATGACGGAGACTGGACCGGAATGGCACATTGGAGAACTGCCAGCTCGAATTGGAATGATATGGGAACCACAACCTCCAATATCAACGGAGGATTTACGACCAGAACGAAAGCTGCGTGGAATTTCCCGAATCCGGGACTCCCTTATATTTTGTCGACAGTAAAACCTGGTCCGCCAACATTGAATTGTCCTACAATTTGTGAGAATACAACAAACAATGTATTTACCGTTAGCGGAGGTTCCGGAAATTTCCAATGGACTTTCCCCTCAAGCGGAACGATTACTTCCGGGCAGGGAACATCAAATGTAACGGTTGATTGGACAACGGGAACCGGACAAGTAACGGTTATTGACCAGGGAACAAACGGATGTTCTTCCCAACCGGGAAATTGCACTCCGACTGTTAATCCTTCACCATTGGCGCAATTTACTTACACGGAAGACGGATCGAATTACAGTTTTACAGATCAGACAAACGGGGCTGTTTCATGGAACTGGTCATTTGGAGACGGAAACGGATCTTTAAGCCAAAATCCGGATCACGTGTATGAAGATGGCGGAGATTCCTACCCTGTTACATTGATCGTTACGAATAACAATGGTTGCGTGGGAAGTGCTTCGCAAACGATTCAAATCTTCCATGATATCGTCGTTCCGAACATTATTACACCGAATAACGATGGTACAAATGACTTTTTCCTCATCAAAACTTCAGGTATCAAAACATATGATTTGGTGATCGTCAACCGATGGGGAAATACGGTTTTCGTATCGAGTGACCCGGCGCTTACCTGGGACGGAAAAACAAACGGGCAGCCGGTCGAAGACGGGGTTTACTTTTATAAACTGAAAGCAACCTCTGCTACTAAAGAATACAACTATCAGGGTAACGTAACAGTTATCAGAAACTAATCAAAAAGTATCATGCAACAAAAACAGAACTTACTTGCTGCCTTCGCTCTGATCTTCGGATTGAATGCGGCTTATGCGCAAAACAACGTGGGAATCGGTACTGCGACTCCGAATCCGAATGCCGTTTTAGAAATGCAATCGACAAGTCAGGGGGTCTTAGTGCCGCGAATGACTACTGTGCAGCGAAATGCAATAGCAGCCCCAACTGAAGGGTTAATGGTTTATGATATAGATGTGAATTGCTTCTTCTTTTATGAAAGTACTGCGGCAGCATGGCAAAACCTGTGTAGTGCCGGGGCAACCGGTCCTCAAGGTCCGGCAGGCCCCGCGGGTCCACAAGGAGCGGCTGGTGCAGCCGGTCCAGCTGGCGCAGCGGGTGCAACAGGTCCACAAGGACCAGCAGGAGCTCAAGGTCCGGCAGGCCCGGCTGGTGCGGCGGGAGCCGCAGGTGCAACGGGCGCTACAGGCCCGCAAGGCCCTCCGGGAGTGATTGATAAATATCATGTTTACGGTACGGCGGGAAGAGCGGCAGTTACTTCAACTGTTGCAACGCTTCAGCCCGGAATGACTCAGACAATTAACCTGGCAGCTTCTTCGACGGTTATTATCTGGGCAACGATCGGAGCATTGAATACGGTAACAACAACCGGGGCATACTCGAATATTGATATGATCGTTTACGTGGATGGAAATTTCCTGCCAAGTGGGGGATGGAACCGTTTTTCTGTTGTGAATGGAACAGGTACGAATAGCTTCAGTACTTGTGCCATTAATACAATGATCACTTTGCCGGCAGGAGCTCATACGATTGAGTTGAGAACTGCACGCAGCAGCGGAACATCGAGTGTAAATATCGGTGGAAATGCTGCGCTGGACACGAATCCGGGAGAGATGACAATTATGGTGCTAAATTAATTTGCAGGTTATGAAACAACTTCTTTTAATCAGCGGATTGAGCTTATTGTCGACAGCGGCTTTTTCCCAACACATTTCTTCGGAAAGAAAAGTAACCATTACTCCTGTTCCTACGGAAGAAAAAGCTCCGAAGGAGAATACAACGGATTCGGTTGTGGTGAATTCAATGGGGAGAATGTCGAAACCCGTTATTCAGGTGGAACCTGTCATGAAAGAAACCCAGGCGGTTTCGAATACGAATAAACCTGGGCAGGTAACGACCATTAACTCGAGCGCTAAAAAACCAGAATGAGAATAGAGAAATAAGCCGAAATAAAAAATCCATCTGTCAACTGACGGATGGATTTCTGAATTTTATCGAGGATCGGATTATTCAATAACCCAATTGAATCGTTCTTTTAAAATGGAATGAATGCGATTCGTTACAGATTCATTTTCAATTTTCTGTAATACGTCTTCCACAAAAGCTCCAACCATCAACTGGCGGGCACTTGCTTCGCTCAATCCTCTTGCACGCAGGTAGAAAACAGCCTCTTCGTCTAACTGACCGGTGGTTGAACCATGAGAACATTTTACGTCGTCGGCATAAATTTCCAATTCCGGTTTGCTGTTAATAGTTGCGTCGTCGCTTAACAAAACATTTGCGTTTGACTGGAATGCATTGATTTTCTGCGCGTCTTTACGTACAAACACTTTCCCGTTGAACACAGCTGTTGCTTTTCCGTCGATAACTCCTTTGTAGAGCTCATTGGATTCGCAATTGGCAACTTTGTGATCTACGATCGTATGATTGTCTACATGCTGATTTCCGTTCAGAATGTATGCTCCGTTCAAATGCGTTTCACAATTTTGCCCGTTTACTTCAATCGTCAGGTTATTGCGAACCAATGTACCGTTTAAAGTAACGGTGTTGATTGTGAAGTTTGAATCCTGTTCCTGGTCCACCAACTCCGTAGAGATCTGAAAACATGATTCGTCTTCCTCCTGAAGTTTGTCGATAACCATTTTGGCATTTTTCCCTACGCGGATTTCTGAAATCACATTGGTGAAGTTTTCAGAACCGTCAACGGAAATAGAACGCTGAACAAAACGAACTTCAGAAAATGCTTCGGCTACCAACACGTGACGCAGATTCGAAAGAATGTTTTTGCCTGTATTGATCTGAATGATTTCAATAGTCGGCTCGATCTGCATTTTGGCAGAAACATGAACGTACAATCCGTCCGTTGCATATGCCGTATTGATCGCTGAAAAAACTTCTCCGTCCAAAGGAACAGCTGTTCCTAAAACGGCCGCTTCTGTTGCTTCCATTTGAGAAAGTGCTTCGATTTTTAATCCTTCAGGATAGTTTTTCGAAGAAAGTTCTGCTGAGAAATGCCCGTTTACAAAAACATACTGAATGGAATTTTCTTCTAAGCCGAAATTTCCGTTTACAGTCAGCGGATTTTCCTGAACGGATAAAGTGCTGTTTTTGATTTTTGCAACGCGCGTATATTTCCAGGCTTCCGTTTTTGTTGTCGGAAATGGAGTCTGATCTAAAACATCAAGTGCTTTCTGACGCAATTCCGGATTCAAAATAAAGGATCCGTTTAATTGCCAGTTTACGCTTGCTGCCGATTCTTTTTCAATAATTTGCATCTGAATAAAATTAGGAATGAGCAAATTCTGCTTTAATCCAATCGTAACCTTTTTCTTCCAATTCCAAGGCTAATTCTTTCGGCCCTGATTTCACAATTTTTCCATCGTATAATACGTGAACAAAATCCGGAACGATGTAATCCAACAAACGTTGGTAGTGTGTAATCACAATCGTTGCGTTTTTATCAGATTTC
Organism: Fluviicola sp.; assembly: GCF_030151805.1. GTDB lineage: Bacteria > Bacteroidota > Bacteroidia > Flavobacteriales_D > Crocinitomicaceae > Fluviicola. The sequence goes on along the minus strand of NZ_JASLCN010000411.1, from coordinate 7,560 downwards.
AGTTTGTTCACTCCGTTTGCAACGATGCGCAATGCATCAATATCCAATCCTGAATCCGTTTCGTCCAAAATAGAAAGTTTCGGATCCAACATCGCCATTTGGAAAATCTCATTACGTTTTTTCTCACCACCGGAAAAACCTTCGTTTACAGAGCGGGAAGCCAATTTTGCATCCAATTCCACGATAGCCGATTTTTCTTTTACCAGTGCCATGAATTCTTTCGCAGAAATAGCTGTTTCACCGCGGTATTCACGAATTTCGTTTAGTGCTGTGCGAAGGAAGTTAACGTTTGACACACCCGGAATTTCAACCGGATACTGAAATGCTAAAAATAAACCTTCTCTTGCACGATCTTCTGTTGCCATTTCCAGCAAATCCGCTCCGTCAAAATTTACTGATCCTTCAGTAACTTCGTATTCTTCGCGTCCTGCCAAAACGCTTGCTAGCGTACTTTTTCCGGCACCGTTTGGTCCCATGATTGCGTGAACTTCACCAGCTTTTACTTCTAAGTTAAGTCCTTTCAGAATTTCTTTTCCGTCAATCGACGCGTGTAAATTTTCAATTTTCAACATACTTTTATCTAAATTGCGATGAGTCGCGAATTGGTCTTTTCCATCCCCCTAAGTCCCCCTTCAAAGGGGGAAATGACTTCCTCCCTTGAGGGAGGATTGAGGAGGGTGGCTTTTTCTAATTTTATCCTACCGACCCTTCTAAACTGATGGTCAATAATTTTTGTGCTTCAACGGCAAACTCCATCGGAAGTTGATTCAACACTTCTTTGCAGTATCCGTTAACGATCAAACTGATTGCTTTTTCTTCGGAAATTCCTCGTTGCAAACAGTAGAAAATCTGGTCTTCCCCGATTTTGGAAGTCGTAGCCTCATGCTCAATTTTCGCACTTGGGTTTTTACATTCGATGTACGGGAAAGTATGCGCTCCGCATTCATCAGTCATCAACAATGAATCACATTGTGAGAAGTTGCGGGCATTGTGTGCGTTTTTATGAATCTGAACCAATCCACGGTATGAATTGTGGGATTTACCGGCAGAAATTCCCTTGGAAATAATCGTACTTTTTGTATTCTTTCCGAGGTGAATCATTTTGGTTCCCGTATCAGCCTGCTGGTAGTTGTTTGTTACCGCCACGGAATAAAATTCCCCGATTGAGTTATCTCCTTTTAAAATACAGGAAGGATATTTCCAGGTAACCGCAGATCCTGTTTCAACCTGTGTCCACGAAATTTTAGCGTTTGTTTCGCACAATCCGCGTTTCGTAACGAAGTTGAACACTCCACCGTCTCCGTTTTTATCTCCCGGATACCAGTTCTGAACCGTAGAATATTTAATTTCTGCATCTTTCAGAGCGATCAGCTCAACAACCGCTGCGTGCAATTGATTTTCGTCGCGCTGCGGAGCCGTACAACCTTCCAAATAGGAAACATAAGAACCTTCATCAGCGATTACCAATGTGCGTTCAAATTGTCCGGTGTTTGCTTCGTTAATACGGAAATAGGTCGATAATTCCATCGGGCAGCGTACTCCTTTCGGAATGTAGCAGAAAGATCCGTCTGTAAATACAGCAGAATTTAAAGCTGCGTAGAAGTTATCCGTTGAAGGAACTACAGAGCCCATGTATTTCTGAACCAATTCCGGGTATTCCTGAACGGCTTCAGAGAAGGAACAGAAAATAATTCCCAATTCCTTTAATTTCGATTTAAAACTGGTTGCAACGGATACTGAATCCATTACAAAGTCTACTGCAACACCCGTTAAACGTTGTTGTTCTTCCAATGAAATCCCCAATTTAGCCATGGTTTCTTTCATTTCAGGATCTACGTCATCCCAGCTTTCATACTTTTTGGTTTGCTTTGGAGCAGCATAATATGAAATTGCCTGGAAATCGGGTTTCGGATATGAAATATGAGCCCAGGAAGGTTCCGTCATTTCCGACCAGATTTTGTAGCACTTCAAACGGTACTCTAAAAGCCATTCCGGTTCATTTTTCTTAGCAGAAATAAAACGAATAATGTCTTCGTTCAATCCAATCGGAGCTCTGTCGGACTCGATATCCGTTGTAAATCCGAATTTGTATTCTGAATTTTCTAAATCTTTCGCTAAGTCGTTTTCTGTATAACCCATCTAAGTTTGTAATATTTATAAAGAGAAAGATTCACCGCAACCGCAGGTTCTTCCCGCATTCGGGTTTGAAAAAACAAATCCCTTCCCGTTTAACCCTCCGGAAAAATCCAAAACGGTTCCAACGAGGTATAAGAAACTTTTTTTGTCGACAACAACTTTGATCCCGTTGTCTTCAAAACTTTTATCCTCTGAGCTTTCCTGGTTGTCAAATGTGAGCTGATACATCAAACCGGAGCAACCTCCTCCTTCAACTCCAACCCGAATGAAATAACCGGCTTTTCCTTCGTCTTCCATTAATCGGATTGCTTGTTTTTTAGCTTGTTCTGTTACTGTAATCATGACAAGTATGTTGATTCTTTATTTAGATTAATTTTAAATAAAGCTATATTTCGTTGACAAAAATACCACATTTATGGTATTGGTGCAATAAAAAAGGGAAGATAATTGAGTATGAGTGTTATTTTAAGTGATGTTTTGTCCGGGGACTTGGGTGATTTGGTTTTTTTTCATTGAAACCTCCCATCTGACCGGTTTAAAAGTTGAAAGAGCTCATGAGTTCAGGAGCACGTTTTTTTGAACCTTTTAAACGCTTTGAATCGCATCAATAGTCCGGGGATTAAATGCGATAGAAATTATCGCTTGTATTTCAGATAGCCATTTGAATTTAAAACCGGAAGAACTTGATAAGTCAACGAAAAAAAACGTTGATAGAGTGCAACTTTTCTGAAGCGCGCCGCGTTATAACTAAGAAACATTTCTGAAACAACCATAATTTGTTATTCTGCTACTAAAATGAGAAGATTAATTTTTATAGGCTTATTTGTTTGTGCATCACATACACTTGGCCATTCACAGACAAACACCACCCAGCTACCTAATGGTGTAGTTGTTCATCAGGCACAAGGAGTTGAAGGTGCGCAGAAACCAAAAGTAATCGAGCAGGTTCCCGTTCGTACAATGCAGGATTGGACGCTTCCGGAATGTATTGACGCATTGACTTATGTAGAGATGAAGCTAAATGAAGCTGCTTCGTCTCAGCGCGAGTATTATCTGAATGAGAAAACTCGAATTACACAGCGAATCAACGAACTTAAAGGATCCCATTAAGATGAAAAAGTTACTTGCCCTTCTTGCATTAGCAAGTTCAATGTATGGTCATGCACAGTTGGTTCCAAACGGAAATTCGGGATCTTCTACGACAGCTTATACAAATGGTGCTCCGAATGATCCCATTTATATCTGGTGCGGAACAACACTTGGAGCACAACAAGGAAGCTTAACCGCAACTCCTACCAACGGAACAGGACCGTTTACGTTTAACTGGTATTACCACGATCAGGGAACTTCTTCCTGGCAGCTTTTAACGACTCAAACCGGAACAACTTCCACGATCTCGAATCTTGCAAGTGATGGTTACCGTGTAGAAATACGGGATGCTTCAAATAATATTACGGATTGTTATATCGCCTGGGTTTGGAATTTAAATACTGAAGTTACAGCCTCTAGTTCTTTATCCAATTGTAACAATGCGTCGTTGTCTTCTACGACCAATACGACAGGATCATTCTCTTATTACAATCCGCCACCACCGCAATCATTGATTAACGTGAACACACAGATTCAGGTTTGTTTTTCTGCCACGCATACCTACGTATCCGATTTGGCTTTTTATTTGGTCGGCCCTCCCGCTTGTGGTTCTCCAACAATTTTGCTTAGCCCGAATCCTGGAGCAAACGGACAAAACAACGTCTGTAATAGCGGAGATAACGTGAATAACCTTTGTTTTGTCACTTCCGGAGGTGGAAACTTAAATGTGTGTAATCCTGCTCCATCTTCTTTAGGAGGGACTTACAGTACATACGGACCCGGAAATACTCCGATCAACTGGTCAAGTCTGATTGGTTGTAATGCGGCAGCCGGAGGTTGGGCTGTTCAGATTTACGATTGTATCGGTGCGGATGTAGGTTCTTTGACCAATGCTCAGATTACGTTTTCGAATTTGACCTCTATTTGTGGTTCACCAACTTCTATTTCTTATGGTTCCGGTGCAATCAACTCTGCAATTAACGATAATTCATGTACTGCAGCTTCGGCTTCCATTTTCCAGGTTCCTGTATCACCAACTTTGTCGACGCCAATTACCATTAATGCAACGACTACTTTGTTGTGGACTTCCGTTCCTGCTTCAGGAATTTCAAACGGTACTTCTGCGAACGCTTCTGCGGGCGGGTTACCGGCTGGAGTTACCAATTTCACGATGACGGCGACAACATCTTATGGAACAACAACGTGTACTTCTTCTGCTTCAACAAGTGTAAACGTAATTTACCCGATAGTAAATGCAGGACCTGATCAAACAGTTTGTTCTGGTCAGTCGGTAACACTTACAGGTTCAGGAGCAGCGACTTATTCCTGGGATAACGGGGTGACCAATGGGGTTCCGTTTGTTCCTGGAGCAACTGCAACATACACAGTTGTTGGAACGGCTGCAAATGGTTGCCAGGCTTCGGATCAGGTTCTTGTAACTGTAAACACAACAATTCCTGTAAATGCAGGACCGGATCAGGCAATTTGTATTGGTCAGTCCGCAACACTTACCGGTTCGGGAGCAGTTATTTACACCTGGAATAACGGAGTGGTGAATGGAGTTCCTTTCAGTCCCACAACGACACAAACGTATACCTTGAATGCAACAGATGCATTCGGTTGCCAGGGAACAGACCAGGTAGTTGTAACGGTTAATCCGCTTCCGGTTGTTGATGCTGGACCAGCGTTATCCGTTTGTGCGGGAATACCTGTAACATTGAATGGTTCGGGAGCACAAACATATACCTGGAACAACGGAGTTGTAAACGGTCAGCCATTTACTCCGACTTCTACACAAACGTACACCGTGACAGGAACAAATTCCAACGGATGCAGCAATACCGATCAGGTTACGATTACGATCAGTCCTTCACCTATAGTGAACGGAGGTGCAGATCAGGCAGTTTGTCAAGGTGGATCGGTAACATTAACTGCAACCGGTGCGCAAACCTATTCATGGAGTAATGGTATTACGAATGGAGTTCCTTTTACTCCGGGTTCGACTACAATTTATACGGTTACAGGAACGGCTGCGAATGGCTGCCAGGGAAATGACCAGGTTGTTGTAACTGTCAATCCGATTCCTGCGGTTGATGCAGGAGCTAATCAAACGATTTGTGAAGGAAGCCAGATAGCTTTGAGCGGTTCTGGTGCGGCTACCTATGTGTGGTCCAATTCACTTCCGAACAACACGAATTTCACACCGCCGCTTGGAACAAATACCTACTATGTTACGGGAACAAGTGCTGCGGGATGTCAGAATACGGATTCGATAGTGATCACCGTTATTTTGGTTCCGAATTCAGTTCTTGGAAATAATACTCCGCTTTCAGGGTATCCTGGTTTGGTGGTTGAGTTTAACAATTCCAGCTTATATGCGAATTCATACGACTTTAACTTTGGGAACAACACGAACTATCATACGTCGAATATTTCGGCAACACCAAGCTCCGGTTATCAGATTCCGGGTACATACACGGTTGTTTTGACAGCAAGTAACGGAGTTTGTGAGGATACGAGTCAGTTACAGGTCATCGTGATTCCTTTCCCTCCGATAAAGGTTGTTATGCCGAATATCTTCACTCCGAATGGTGACGGAAACAACGATGTTTTCTTTATCCGCCTGGAGAATGCAATTTCAGTAGAAGTTACTATTGTAAACAGATGGGGAAATAAAATGGCTACAATCACAGGCTTAGATGGTTTCTGGGATGGACGATACAACGGAAATCTGGTGGATGACGGAGTTTACTTCTATAATTTCACGGCAACCGGATTGGATGGTATGACTACCGAAACAGGACAAGGAAACGTGCAGGTGATACGATAATCACCTGTTATGATTCAAACAGTTGATTTCTTTTCTGTTAAGGATTTTAAGTAATTAGTTGGTTTTGGCGATTTTTCCCTATTTTTGAATCGTTACTACTTTGTTTTACAAGTGCTTAGTGGATTTTCCGCTAAGCACTTCTAAACTGAACCATTTACTTACTACTACTATGAAAAGAATTGTTACCCTACAATTGTTTTTGCTTGCCGTTTCTTTTTCTGCATTTTCCCAGGAACAAACGAATAAACAGGCAAGCCAGACACGCATTGATTACTTGTATGTTTACGAGCAGTCAAAAACCCAGCCTTTGAACACTGTTTACGAACTGATTGATCAATGTTCCGCAACAGAGTTTAATAAACTTCACGAACATTTTACCTACAAAGCACGGGTAGAGCCTACTGACACCAATAAGGCAATTTTAGCGTACATCAAAAACCGCAAAAATCAGCAGAAATGAAGCATTTATTACTTCTGCTGACTGTGATTTTGTGTTCAGTCGGCTATTCCCAGCCACCATGCGGGTCGAATCCACCTGCAGGAAATACATGTGCAACTGCCACACCGATCTGTGAATTAAACGGATATTGTGGAAATACTTCTTCTACTTATACGGTTAATACCTGGAGTCAGTCCTGTGGTTTTTTAGGCTTGTTCGATTGTGGATTGACAGGAGAATTCTGTGGATCGATCGAGAATAATTCCTTTCTGACCTTTGTAGCGTCATCTTCCACAATTTCATTTGACGCCTGGGTTTTTAATTCGCTTTATGGAGACGGAATTCAAATCATGATCTTTTCCGCAAACAACTGTTCCGGAACCGTAACTTCTTACTACTGCAGCCAGCTGGCTCCTTCAACAAATTCGCAATCGGTTTCTGCTACGGGATTAACACCCGGAAACACCTATTACATCATGATTGATGGTTTTGCCGGTGATGTGTGTGATTATACTTTTGCCGCAAATACAGGGGTTGCAATACCTGTTGATGTTGTCCCGGTAAATTCCACGATTTGTGTGGGAGAATCAGTGAATCTGACCGCAACAGGAGGGAATGGAACATACACCTGGAATGCTTCACCGAATTTAAGCGGAACCACAGGGGCTGCGGTTACAGCAACACCTCCGGCTACACCAGGAACTTACACCTATACGGTGAATTCTGCAACAGGAAATCCTTTGTGTCCGTCGTCTACAACAGCAACTGCTACAATCGTGGTGAACCCATGCGGATGTTCGGTTACTGCAACCAATAACGGGCCGGTTTGTGAAGGAGTGACCACCGTGAACCTGTTTGCAACAACGATTGCAAATGCTACATATTCCTGGACAGGACCGAATGGATTTACCTCCAATCTTCAAAACCCGACGGCAGTTCCGGTTCCTGCAATTCCGGGAACTTATAATTTTGAAGTAACAGTGACGGATAATGGTTCTACCTGTACTTCCGTAACAACGGTTGTGGTTACTGCGCTGCCAAATGTGAGTGCGGGAACCAATCAATC
>NZ_JASLCN010000404.1 GCF_030151805.1 Fluviicola sp. | reverse complement strand
CATTGATTTTGGAAGTGGAAAAAGTATTCTGGTTGTTTTTCCCTTTATTGATGGTGAAAAGTACATTTTGGAAGCTGTGTTAGCTCGATGGAAATTCAAAACAATTCGTTTGAGTTCGGATGGTGATCTAAATCGAAGGACTCTTGAAAGTGTGAAAAATAAATTGAATGATCTGAAAGACTCAAAAGACAGTCTTCATGGTATTTGTATAGAATTTCCGGATGAAATTTTGTTTCGGGATTATTTTCATATCATAGAGATTTGTAATGAAAAAGAACCGAAAGTTTTCATTTCACTCTCAAACCATGTATATGCAATTGCAAATTTTCAAGGCGATGACAAAACATCTTTGGATTCGAATGAGTTACTTGGTTTTGAATAAGTAACATTTTAAAATACTCAAACAACTTTTTTCTCGTTTAGAATTGAAAATCGTATATGAAGATTGCAACCACCTTCTTATTTACCACCTTGTTTTTATTTGCTGCTTTTTCACAGCAAAAAATGGTTTACGGAACGTTCAAACGAATTCATGGATTCCCTAAGGATTTACCAAGACCGAAGATGGACACGCTTGAATTTCCCATATTTATAGGAAAACAATCCATTGTTTTGAAGCATTTCAAAAAAGTAAAGCTTATCAGCGATAAAGCGAGTTATTCCGGAACCTGGAAATTTCTGAAAGGAACAGTTGAATTGACATTTTTGATTGACTCCAAACAACAAACATTACAGCTTCAAATTGCAAAAACAGAGAAGAATACCTATTTGCTCGATCCGAATAATAAGTTTTGTAATTTTAGAAAAAGAAATCAAAGACCAAAATTCGGCGATAAGCTTACCGACAGACCATATGCAGGAAAATGAACTCTTTAAAAACACCGAAGAAATTGTCAACTGGACATATCCGGGGACAACGCTTTACTACAAGGATTGCGATCTGAAACCGGCTGTCCGGGAGCAATTTACCAAAGATAAAATCCTAAGGAACGGCTATTTCCTGGATGTAAGCTGGAAAGGAGCGGGAATGAAATTCAATACACGCTTTTTAATTGCTTCCAACAAAGCAGCGAAGCTCTATGAAGTGAATCCTGCAAACGAACGTTTCGGGCATTGCTGTATCAATGCAAACAGCTATTTCAAGATCCTGGATATCTACCGGATCGGAGATAAAACACAGATCTTTTTGCTGCACATTCCAACGAAAGGAGTTCCATATTTCAGACAAGTGAAATCCAACCTGGACGAGGTCATTATCGAAAAGGCACGAAAGAGCTTCGATGAAAAGATTAACATGCAGCCATTACCGGATTTGCTGGACAAATTTTGGGTAGAACGAACCAATTTCCCGGTCGGAATGGATGGATACAACAAATTCTATCCGCTGGACTCCATTACGCCGCTTCCACCCGGAGGAGAATCCTTGTTCAACGGAATTCGCAGTCTGACAAAGGATTCCTCAGAGCTGAATATTCCGGAACCGATTCCGGGAATAAAAGCAGGAGATGCGAAAAAGGGTGGATTCTGGGGGAAATTATTCGGGAAATAAACAATGAATTACCAAACGTTTGAACCCGTTGATGAGCTGAAAGCGTGGGTGAAATGCTTTTGGATCCTGGAATTTCCGTCAGAAGAAGTCCCGGAAAAACAACGGATCGTTCCGGATGGATGCATGGAACTGATTTTTCATTACGGTGATTTGTATCGGCAATACATCAATCCCGGAGAAAGCATCATTCAACCCAAATGTTTTGTGATCGGGCAATTGACCGAACTATTGGAGATCGAACCGACCGGAGCAACGGGGATTTTTGCGGTTCGTTTCAATCCGGAAGGTTTTTACCCGTTTTCTGCATTGCCGTTGAAAGAACTGGAAAATAAAGCCGTTGATCTGAGTACATTGTTTGGAAAGCGGGGACTTGAGATTGAGAAAGAAGTCCTGGAAGCAAAATCTGTTTCGGAACGAATCAAATTAACAGAACGTTTTCTGTTGGATTTATTGAAAGAAAGCACCGTAATTGACCGGATTGTGCATTCAACGGTTGAAACAATTGTGACTGCAAACGGAAGACTTTCGATCGGGGAACTTTCCAGTCAAATCCAGATTCACCGCCGGCAATTGGAACGAAAATTCGCTTCAACAGTTGGTTTAAGCCCGAAACAACTTTCCCGGATCGTACGGCTTCAAACCGTCATCAAACGCTTACTGATAAACGATTTCACGAACCTGAGTGCTTTGGCTCATGAAGAGGAATATTTCGACCAGGCTCATTTTATCAAGGATTTCAAGGAATTTACGGGCTTAACACCCAAAGAATTCTATGGCGATGATTTGAAACTATCGGCTCTTTTTTACGGTTCCGATTAGCCTGTCGCGTTTTTACAATTTAATCCACTGGAATCTTCGGTACTTTGCTCCAACAAATCAATTCAAGATGAAAAAAACGATCGGATTTTTATTTTTAGGAGCAATTCTCTGTTACAGCTGGACTTTTTTGCAGGATAATCAGATCAAAAAGGCCGAATGGCTGCTGGGAACCTGGAAAAACACCACTTCGAGAGGTATTCTTTATGAAACCTGGACAAAAAACGGCGAAAATGAATTTGCAGGAAAAAGCTACAAAGTGAAAAATCAGGATACAATGGTTTTTGAACGGATCCGCCTGGTATATGAAGAAAATCAGCTTTATTACATCCCGACAGTGGGTAATCAGAATAATGGTGAGCCGGTTCGTTTTGCGCTGAAAAAGATTTCGGAGAAAGAACTCGTATTCGAAAACCCGGAACATGATTTCCCTCAGGTTATTTCTTATACGAAGATCCGTGAAGATTCATTGGTCGCGGAAATTTCCGGGGTTCGAAACGGAGAAACAAAGAGACAAACTTTTCCGATGAAAAAAGTGAACTGATTTCCGCCGAATAAATTTATTAATGCAATAAAGTTGCAATAGTAAAATTTAGCTGTATTTTTGTTGTAAATACACATACAACATTCAGTAACATGACAAATACAAGCAATTTCGACGTAATCATTATAGGCGGGAGCTATTCCGGGCTTTCAGCAGCATTATCCCTGGGACGATCTTTAAGACAAGTACTGATTATCGACAGCGGAAAACCTTGCAATGAGCAAACACCACATTCACATAATTTCCTGACACACGACGGTGAAACTCCGCGATCCATCGCTTCCAAAGCAAAAGAAGAAGTTTCGAAATACGAAACGGTTCATTTTTATGCCGGTCGGGCAGTTCGTGGAGAAAAAACAGATTCCGGGTTTGAGATAACCACTGAAACCGGAGAAATTTTCACAGCCAGGAAACTCATTTTCGCAACGGGAGTTCGTGATATCATGCCTGAAATAGAAGGAATCGCTGAATGTTGGGGAATTTCGGTGATTCATTGCCCGTATTGTCACGGATACGAAGTGCGCGGTGAGAAAACCGGACTTCTGGCAAACGGAGACGTTGCTTATGAATTTTCGAAAATGGTACATCATCTGACCAAAGACCTGACGATTTTTACCAACGGGAAATCGACCATGACAGATGAGCAAACGGAACAATTGAAAAAGAAGGGGATCAAAGTGAATGAAACCGAAATAGCTTCTTTAACACATACTCTTGGCCAAATAGAAGCGGTGGTTTTCAAAGACGGAACTTCATTCAATCTGAAAGCGTTATACGCAAAACTTCCCTTTGAACAGCATTCCGATATTCCTGAAAAAATGGGTTGTGATTTTGGTCCGTCCGGTCATATCGAAGTAGATGTATTTCAGAAAACCAGCATTCCCGGAGTTTTTGCCTGCGGAGATAATACCACTCAAATGCGTTCCGTTTCAAATGCGGTAGCTGCCGGAACATTTGCCGGAGCGATGACGAATAAGGAATTGATCGACGAAGAGTTTTAATTCAATGCATTTCTTTATGCTTCAATTGTTTGTTTAACGACATAGGAACATACTATTCGCTATGTGGCCTATGTTTCTATGTGGTTTGTTTTTCAACCACAATAGTTAACATAGAACACATAGTTTTTTGAAGCCTATGAAAGAGGCATCACAAGCTCTCATATTTTGAACTTCATGATGACTTTCTTATAAAATCGCTGCTGGTAGTGTGGTAAAACTTCCGTTGAATCATTAAATTTACCGCATGAATAATTCTAGATTTTCGATGCGGGTTATCCACAGATACCTCGGTTTTTTCCTTGCCGGAATCATGGCAGTTTATGCAATCAGCGGAATAGTACTGATTTTTCGCGATACGGATTTTCTGAAAACAGAGAAAACGGAGGAAGTGAAAATAGCGCCGCATGTGAAGAATGAATTAGTGGGAAAAGAACTGGGAATTCGTAAATATCAGTTCGAAAGGGAAGAAGGTGATGTGGTGTATTTCAGAAATGGAGATTACAACAGGGAAACCGGAGTAGCACACATCAAAACGAAAGAACTTCCGTACATTCTCGACAAAATGACGCATCTGCACAAAGCAACCACGGACGATCCGCTTTACTGGCTGAACGTTTTCTTCGGTGTGTCGCTTTTGTTCTTCGTGATTTCCGCATTCTGGATGTATCTGCCCAAAACAAAGGCTTTCAAAACAGGATTGCTTTATTCATTGGGAGGATTGATTTTGACGTTGATTTTGTTGTTTGTGTAAAAAGACAAAATAAATAATTACATTCTGATTTCTATTTTGAAATAATACCTAACACGATACAATGGCAAACGAAGGAACAAAAGAAAATCCGTGGAAATTGAAAACTCCACCATTGACATCCGATTACGAAATGTATCGAGATGTGAAAGACGGTAAAGAAGTGATTATGTGTATTGTTGGTAAAACGACCCTTATTTACGATGCAGCTTGTTTAACTGATTTGCACGAAATGCTTAAAAAGCATGGCGATTGGATGGAGCTGGGAAGTGCGGATGAGCAAAAACCGGCAAAAGAAGGAACGGTTGAAGCCTGGGGACGTTCTGAAAACAATCCGAATGGTGGTTGGTATGGCTTGAAGAAAGGACTTCGCGGACGTTTCGGAATGTATGTTCCGCCGTTGATGGAAAAACTAGGTCTTGCTGAAGTAACCCATAATGCGAAAGGAAACCAAATGCGGGCAATTTAATACTCGGAAAAATGACCCGGATTTTCGACAAGACCCGGAAATTTTTTTTGGACATAAAATTGTGTAAATCCCTTACTGCTACTGGGCTAATAGACACAACTTGTCCCGCCACTGCGGGATGTCTATCCATGATTTCAAGCCTGAAAAAGAAGCAATGAATCCTCATGTTCTTAGTGTGTTTATGGTTAAAGTAAGTAACACACCATTTGAAAAAACACAGAAAATCGTTATTTTTGCATCTCAAAACGAACAAATACAACCATGTAGGAGCATTTTCTTGAAGAGTAATAAACAAATGAGATCCGGGAGGATTCATTCGCGTATTCATCCTTTTACACAAGAAAACATGCTTATTTTACAGAATGGTTCATACACCCTTCCTACGGGTGATCGGTTGTTTGACGATATCCAGTTAACACTTCATAAACACGATAAAGTTGCATTGATCGGGAATAACGGTTCCGGAAAATCAACCTTATTGAAAATCATTGCAGGAGAAATTCCTTTGCAATCCGGGTTGCTTAAAAAAGAATCCGAATCGTATTATATTCCCCAGGTTGTGGGACAATTCGATGATCTGACACTTGCCGGGGCTTTGCAGATTGATCAAAAACTGCAGGCCTTTCACGCCATTTTGTCGGGAGATGCTTCTGAAGAAAACCTCGAAATCCTCAATGACGACTGGACGATCGAAGACCGTTGCCGGGAAGCTTTGAATTACTGGAAGCTGGACGAATTGGATCTGAATCAATCCATGAAATCATTAAGCGGTGGACAAAAAACCAAAGTGTTTTTGGCTGGAATCCTCATTCATCAACCCGAACTTGTCTTGATGGATGAACCGAGTAATCACTTAGATGTCGCTTCCAGGCAATTGTTGTTTGATTTCATTGCATCGACTTCGAAAACGTTATTGATCGTAAGTCACGACCGGAAATTACTGAATTTGTTGGACAAGATCTGTGTTCTGGACAAACGTGGAATAACCGCTTACGGAGGAAATTATGAATTCTACCGGGAACAGCGCAACATCGAACAAAAAGCCCTGAGCCAGGAAGTCAGCAGCATGGAGAAAACACTCCGAAAAGCAAAAGAAAAGGAGCGGGAAACGATGGAACGTCAGCAAAAACTGGATTCCCGTGGCAAAAAGAAACAGGAAAAAGCCGGAGTACCGACCATTATGCTGAATACTTTGCGAAACAATGCCGAAAAAAGCACTTCCAAACTGAAAAACGCGCATGCAGATAAAATCGGAGGAATTTCGAAAGACTTGCACGAGTTAAGAAGGTCTTTGCCCGATTTGGAGAAAATGAAATTCGGTTTCGATTCGTCACATTTGCACCAGGGGAAAGTATTGGTGAAAGCCGACCGGTTGAACTATGCGTATTCAGATTCCATGTTATGGAAGGAAAGCAGGAATTTCCAAATCAACAGCGGTGAGCGAATTGCAATCAAAGGCGCAAACGGTTCCGGAAAAACAACCTTGATCCGGTTGATTCTTGGAAATGCAGAACCGACAGAAGGAACCATCTTCCGGGTAATAAATCAATCGGTTTACATTGACCAGGATTATTCATTGATAAACAATCAATTCAATGTTTATGAACAGGCTGGTGAATTCAATCAAACCGCTTTGCTGGAACATGAAGTGAAAACGCGCCTGAATTACTTTTTGTTCGATAAAAACGATTGGGACAAACCGTGTGCCGTACTCAGCGGCGGAGAACGCATGCGTTTGATTTTATGTTGTCTGACACTCGGAGTGAAGGCACCTGATTTGATTGTATTGGACGAACCCACAAACAACCTGGATTTAGAAAGTATTGAAATTCTGACTTCAGCAGTTCAGGCTTACGAGGGAACGGTGTTGCTTGTCTCACACGACGAATCGTTCCTGGAGCAAATAAATATTCAGCGGGTTCTGCAAGTATAAAAAGGAATCTCTAATTTGGTCTAATGAATGCAGATGCACTGATGGATGAAATAGCGGTTTTGCCCGCAGAATCACGGGAAGCGTTGAAAGCTTGTTTGTCGGAAGTTTCCTATCCGAAAGGACATGTCTTGCTTCGGGCGGAAAAAGTCGAATCCGGCATTTATTTCATCAAAAAAGGCATTGTCCGGGCATATGCCAATCAGAACGATAACGAAATCACGTTTTGGTTCGGTTCGGAAGGTCAGACCATTATTTCGATGAAAAGTTATGTGGAAAACCTGCCGGGTTATGAAAATATCGAACTGTTGGAAGATTGCGAGCTGCTGGAATTAAAAACCAGTGATCTGAAACACCTGTTTGAAACCGATATTCACATTGCCAATTGGGGAAGGCGCTTTGCGGAAAAGGAACTGATACGGACAGAAGAACGCTTAATTTCCAGGCAATTCAGAACTGCCCTGGAGCGTTACACCGAATTGCTGGAAACCAATCCTGATCTCATAAAAAGAGTGCAACTCGGCTACATTGCATCCTATTTGGGAATCACACAAGTGAGTTTGAGCAGGATTCGTGCGAAATAGTAAAAGCATTTTTTATCATTTGTAAAATGTTTCCTGAAAACTCTTTCGGAACTTTGCAGAAATAAATCAATAAAGAAATTGATTCTTTTAACGCTGTAAGTATGAATTGGATTGTGTTGATCGTAGCCGGATTATTTGAAGTGGCTTTTGCGTCGTGTTTGGAAAAAGCAAGAATCTCCACCGGAAATGCGGTGTATTGGTGGTATACAGGATTCTTTGTCTCAATTGTGATCAGTATGTTGCTGCTCATGAAAGCCATTCAGACTTTACCCATCGGAACGGCTTATGCAGTTTGGACCGGAATTGGGGCGGTGGGAACAGTTTTGGTAGGAATTTTCATTTTCAAAGAACCGATTAGTTTCTGGAAAATATTTTTCATCATCACTTTGATCGGTTCCATTGTCGGATTAAAAGCTGTTGCGCATTAAAAGAGGAAATAATTAACACCAGAAGCAGGCTGAGCAAAGTCGGGTCTGCTTCTGATATAATAGCCACCTTTCCGGTCTGAATCAATTCACCTATCTTTGCTGTTCAGGTACAAAGATGTTTCGCAAGATTTTCGGTTCATATAAACTCATTTTACTTTACGGGATTTCACTCGCCGGATTACTGTTCCTGATGCGCTGGCTTGAATTTCGACTGTTACTCATTGACCGCGCAACGGAGTTGTATGCTTTGGCAATAGCGGTCATTTTCACCATTCTTGGTATTTGGGTAGCGCGTCATTTATCCAAACCCAAAACGGTATTGGTGGAGAAAACCATTTACGTCGGAAATTCGGAAACTTTCGTGCGGAATGAGGAAATCATTGCACAACTTGGTTTGAGTAAGCGCGAGTTGGAAGTGCTGGAATTGATGGCTCAGGGTTTGAGTAACCATGAAATTGCAGAGCGTTTATTCGTTTCTCTGAATACCATCAAAACACATTGCTCCAGGTTATTTGAAAAACTGGATGTCAAACGGAGAACCCAGGCAGTAGAATCGGCTAAACGTTTGGGAATTATTTCGCTTTAAACCCGAAATCACCCGAAAGTATGAGCCCGGAAAGCCCATGGATTCTCACTTTTGTCGAAAATTAAAACAAGAAAAGATGAAAAGAAATGTATTGGTTTACGGAACAATTTCCGGTTTGATTGCAGCGATTTGGGTTTTGATAGCCATGTTTTTTGTGCCGAAGGAAATGCACATGAGTATCGGAATGATTCTCGGTTATACTTCGATGGTTATTGCAAACATATTTTTGGTTGTAGGAGTTAAAAATTACCGGGATAAATACAACGGCGGAGTCATTACTTTCGGAAAAGCATTGAAAGTCGGGCTTTTGATTGCCCTGGTTGCTTCGACATTTTATGTCATTACCTGGCTGATTTATTTCTTCGGAGTCGGCACGGATTTTATGGATTATTTCGTGGAATGTACCCACAAGGAATTGGTGGCAAGCGGAGCAAGTGCTGCTGAAATTGCGAAACAAAGCAAGGAAATGAAGGAATTTATGGTGATGTATCAGAATCCGTTCTTCAATGCTGCAGTAACATACATGGAAATTCTTCCGATGGGGATTTTGTTTGCGTTGATTACAGCTTTGGTTATGAGGAGAAAAGAACCGAAAACAAACTAATCCGATCTTCTGATCAACAAGTAGTATTGATCGAATCCCGTTATATTTGACGGACAAACAAAATTTCATGAGTAAACAGGCGGCAGCAGGACGGATGTTCCAGGACATCAATTTTAAGGTGAAAAGTGCCAAAGGAAAGAAACTGGAACAACTTATCGGTGTGGAAGATCCGGAAAATCCGGAACATGGCCCGATCCTGGTTTACATCAAAATGGAAGGAATCAGTTGGTCACAATACTACCTCGATGTGTGTTTCGGAGTTTGGGAAAACTGGGGAGAAATTGATCTGGAAGATGAATCCTATTCATATCATGATTATGCGAAGAAATTCGAAGTCGAAAACCAGGTCATTCAGTCGGTTTATTGCAAAGACAATGAAATCACGCTGGAATTTGAAAATGGAGAAAAGTTGATTCTCAAATACAAAGATCCGGATGACTGGGACGGAGATCATGAAATGATTAAAGTTTAGAGAGAAGCGCTATAAAACAGATTTTCCACTTATAATGTAGTTTCTAAAATAAACTAGTGACGTAATATTGCGGAATTACGCCAACTTGGTAATAAATGGAAATGGACGAATTTTAAAGAACCCGCGAGTGAAAATAGACTGATCATCCAAATCCTTTAGAAATCAGTTGTTTTTCATGTGAAAACCGCTAAAACAAAGGGCTGTCGTAATATTGGGAAATTGCGACAGCCCCTTTTTATTAAAATCTCTTGTACGAGAATTTAGGTGTCTTTTGAAATTTCCCGTAGTCCACACAGAGTTAAGCGGATCCTGTTTTTCATTTTCTG
>NZ_JASLCN010000271.1 GCF_030151805.1 Fluviicola sp. | reverse complement strand
CAGATCCGTTAGAAGAGAAGCTTTTGAAGCCCCTTCAACAACCCGTTGAATCATGGTTTTTCCTTTCAGATCGATCAAAGGTTTTCCCGGAAAGCGGGAAGAGCCGTAACGAGCCGGAATGATACCGAGAATGCGCATAGTTTAATTCTTTTCGCTCAAATATAAGAAAAAGCGCAGCTTTTGAAGACTGACTTGCAACAAACGTCAGTGCGGCAGCAAGGAGGGATAAGCGCAGCTTTTGAAGACTGACTTGCCACAAACGTTAGTGCGGCAGCAAGAAGGGATAAGCAGGTCTCTTAATTGGAAGTTAGATTGAAGTTGGTACGTGATGCATCGCGTACCAACCTATTTATTGAAAACGGATTCAAACTTCCTCCTCCAAAGGGCGATTTCCCATTACATGGCACATCTTGCACCATTGTCTGATTTCTCTTACTAGTCAATAGCCTCCCAAAAGGGGAAGCAGATATTTTTCACTAATTTCGTACTATGAATCTACGAATGAATAACTTATTTGCTGTTTTTGTACTGCTGATGCTTTCTTCAAAATTGCTTGCGCAGGAACAACCGAACCTGGTTTCATCAACGAAAGTAACCACGATCGGATATTGGAATATCGGTGATAAAATAACATACCATGTTACAACATCGGATGTAACGAATAAATCGAATACGACTCAACCGGCTAAACAATCGACCAATTCATATGATCTTGAAATCAAAGTGGTTGACAGTACGGAACATTCGTACAAGTTAGAGATGAGATACCTGAATGCTTCTGCTGAAGGAGTTGATCCGCGTTTAAAGGACATGATGAGTTCCTTTCAAACAGCTGCAGTGATACGCTACCAGACAGATGAGCTTGGCATTTTTCAAAAAATGCTGAATACAAGTGAATTGCAGAAAGACTTTCAGAAGAATTGTGAAGAATTCAAAAAGCAAGTAGTGATCAACCGCGGTGCAGAAGAGGCAAAGGCCTCTATAGCAGTTCTAGATGAATTATTGGTTGAATTCTCGAAACCGGAAAACGTAGAAGTACTCTATCTCGGAGACATTATGGCGATTCATGGAAATTATGGAATGGAGTTGAATCTCAATAAAGCGGTAGATATAGATATTGAGATGCCTTGCCTGATGGATATTGTTGTAAATGGAACAGGCAAAATCACATTACAATCCGTAAACAAAGCAAAAGACATCGCAATCATTTCGATTAAGTATAAACCGAACCAGGAAGAACTAAAAAAATACATGAAGACTTTCTTCGAGTTGTTCGTTCCCAAAGACGATAAAAAATTCAAGGTAGATGATATGAAGATTGATTTCGAAAACACAGAGAAGTTACAGATGTATTTATCGAGTGGTTGGATGGAATCCATTCAAACGAGCCGGACAGTAAGCGCCTCATTTGAAGATGAGAAAATCAAAAAAGTAACGACTGCGACCTATCAGCGCAAATAACCGAAACTGCTTTTTATCTTTGTAACATGAAATACCTGTTTGTCGGTTTGGGAAATCCGGGGTCGAAATACGAAGAAACCCGTCATAATATCGGTTTTAAAGTCGTTGAAGCTTTAGCAAAAGAATTGGGAGGAAGTTTTACCCTTCAAAAAACAGCTGAAGTGGCTGAAGTGAAATTCAAGGGAAGAACATTGATTCTGGTGAAACCCACGACTTATATGAATCTTTCCGGAAAAGCAGTGAATTACTATTTGCAGCAGGAAAAAATCCCGAAGGAAAACCTCGTGGTCATTACGGATGATCTGGCACTGCCGTTCGGAAAACTGCGTATGAAAGGAAAAGGATCCGATGGTGGCCACAATGGTTTGAAAGACATTCAGGCAACGTTGAATACCACTGAATATTGCCGTTTGCGATTTGGAGTAGGAGCCGATTTTCACAAAGGACAGCAAGTGGATTATGTATTGGGTGAATGGAGTTCAGAAGAAAGGGAAACACTGAACGAACGCATTCAGATAGCAACAGAATTCCTGAAAAGCTATGCCGCTGTGGGAATTCAATTAACGATGACGAACTGGAATAATAAGTAATATTATAGTTCCACAATCCGGTGTTTCAGTGCTTTTGCCACCGCTTCAGATGCAGAATTCACCTGTAGTTTCGAATAGATATTCTTGATGTGTGATCCGATGGTATCCACGGAAACGAACAGGTGCGTGGCAATTTTCTTGTAGGAATATCCTTTGGTAAGCAGCTCCAGAACTTCGTGTTCCCGCTTACTGAGTTCGAAATTCATCGTTTTCGGTTTACTTTTTTCCCGGAAAGCATCCAGCACTTTACCTGCAATTCCCGGACTAATGGGCGAACCCCCGGTAACAGCATTCCGGATTGCGGGAATTAACTCCGACGGAATTGATTTTTTCAGAATGTAGCCGTCAGCGCCCGCTTTGATGGATTCAAAGATTTTATCGTCATCTTCAAAAACCGTCAGCATGACGATCCGGGTTTCCGGACTCACATTTTTAATCCGTTTTACGCCTTCTATTCCACTGACTTCCGGCAAATCAATGTCCATCAGAACAATATCCGGTTTCAATCTCAGTACTTCCTCGGCGGCGCGTATGCAGTTGGGAAACAAATCCGGAATTTGAAAGTCGGGCTGACTTTCAAGCAGCAGTTTCAGTGATTCGCGCATATTGGCCTTGTCTTCAAAAATGATAATTGTCGTCATGTCAGTTGGATAGTGAGTTCAACAAGAGTTCCTTTTCCGGGAGAAGCCGAAATAAAAATGGCCGCTCCGATTTCTTTTGCGCGGGATTGCAGATTGTGAATTCCATTCCCGCGAACAGGTGCTTTGAGATCAAATCCGGATCCGTTATCCCGGACAGAAAATCTGAATTGCCTTCCGTTTAATTGAAAATCGATTTCAATCCGTGTTGCTTTGGAATGTTTCACCGCATTGTTCACGCTTTCCTTGAAAATCAGGTACAAGTGATATTTTGTGCGGTTATCCAGGCGAAAAGCCGTGGAACTTTGCGGAAGATTCAGATCGTATTCGATTGGAGTCCCTTCGATGGTTTCGGAAGCATAACGCGTCATGCGCTTGATCAATTCGTCGACCGAATCAAATTGTGGATTGATGTTCCAGATAATGTCATTGATCGTGTCACTGATCTGAACGGAATAACGGGAAATATTTTGCAAAGCCGTTTTTGCTTGTGGCGAGTCCGGGTTGGTTTGAAGCATATTCGCCATAATGTGAATCGAGCTTACGTTCGCTCCCAATTCATCGTGAAGATCTTTGGAAATCTGATTCCGGATGCGGAGCAAGCGGATATTCTGATAGCGTTTATACCCGTAAAATAAGCCGAAAAGCGCAAAAAGAAACAGGAATACGAGCAAGAGGAACCACCAGGTATTGTAAAAAGGAGGAGCAATCGTAATCAACAGTGATTTTGAAGATCCGGAACGAACACCTTCGTTATTGATGGAATAAAAGGTGAGTTTGTAATCATCCGGAGGTAAATTTTGCAATTCAATCAAACCATCCGACACTTGTTGTTCCTGCTGATTCAATTGATAAACCCATTTGTTTTTGCTTGATTCAGGATAAACACATGCTGCCAGGTAAATGCGGATGGTGTTTTCCCGGTTGGATACATTCAGTTTGCGTTCCGGAATCCGGACAGAATGATCGTTTACCATCATTTTTTCAATCTCCAGGGAAGGTGTTTTCGTGTTTTTGAACCGGTTATTGATAGCATAACTGCAGAAATAATCCGACACATTGTAGAGCAGCGCTCCTTGCTTGCTCAATGCTAGTTGGTTGTACCATTTCTGAGCATAATTCTCGTATGAAAACAGGCGTTTGCTGGTTTTGCTTTTCAGAAAATAAACATACAAACCGTCTACAGTCGTGTAAAACAAACGGTGTTTATCCGGAATTACCAGGTTTTCGATTCCGTCTCCAACCAAACCATCTGCGGTTTTCAGACACGTGATTTTCGAGAGATTATTCAGTTGTTGCCGGATAATTCCTGCACTGGTGGCGATGTAAGCATAGGAATCGGAAGCTTGCATGCAATGATAATCAACAGGAAGTTTCAACCGGGCAGGTTCCGTCACGAAAAGTGTTCGAAAGCCCGGATATTCCCTGACTTCCCAACCATCAAAAAAACGCAGAATCCACAATTTTCCGTTTTTCAGGCAAACATCTTTGCAGAAAAGTTTTTCCGGAGTATCGGGCTTCAGAGATTCCTGGAAAATGAACTTTTTTTGCCGCCAATCAAACAGCTTCAACCCGGTTTGCGTGCAGTAAGCAATCACGGAATCATTCAATTGTCGGATTCTTAAAATGCTCTCTGTAAGTAGCGGTTTGGCCTCTAATTTCCGGCTGTTAGACTGAAAGCGAAAAACACCGTTTTTGGACCCGACGAGAATTCCGGAATTCGTTTGAGTAATACAACTGACCTGAGTCAGTGAACTTGGAATGGTAACCAATTCATCCGAGTTTGCATCGTACAAAAAGAGTCCGTTGTGTTCGGTGCCAATCAGAAAGGAGTTCCCCCGAAGCGGAAAAACGGCGTTGATCAGAATGCCGTTTCTGAATGCTTCCCGATTGTGAAAATGATAGCTTTTGTTTTTCTGAAGAGAAGGGTGAAAATAGCTGATTCCCATACTGGTTGCAATCCAGATTCCCTGGTTGTTATCCGTATGAAGTGCCAATATCTGATTGGAACACAAACTTTTCGGATCGGATGGA
>NZ_JASLCN010000266.1 GCF_030151805.1 Fluviicola sp. | reverse complement strand
TCGGACATGGAAACTTCCTTACTGGAAACCATTCAGTTTATGAAATACGATTTCACGGAAGAAGGAGCATTCGCTGTTGAGCATATTTTACTTCGACCGGATAGCGATTACCCGACTACTCCACCTGAATTCTTTCTTCCGATTTGCGCTGATAATTGTAAGGAATCCTGTTGCGGGATTGATCCCTACTCTTTCCGGATCAGTATTGTACTTCCGGGTTACACTCAACGCTTTTCGGATATTCATTTCAGAAACTTTATGGAAGAACTCATCCGGGAAGAACTCCCTTCGCACATTTTAGCAAAAATATGCTGGATCGGTTCCCGGAAAGGTGAAGTTCCGAACCAGGACAACCAATTACTGCAATTCGAATCGGCATATAAAAAGTATCTCCTTGCGAAATCACCGCTCGATTCATTCCACCCGGAAGACGAACTGAAGGATCTGATAAAAATTCTGACACATCTGCACACCATTTTCCCAACCGGAAAATTACATAATTGTGAGGAGGAAGAAGAAGATCAGGATAATGACATCGTTCTCGGAAGAACAAAATTAGGAACATTATAATTAAAGAAATAAGAAAAAAATATGGAAACAAAGTTGACCACAATCACGCCCTCTTACCGTTCATTTGTACCGGATCAGATACTTACTGCCGGCCAGTTGAATGAATTCCTGAACTACTTTGATGATCAGGATCGTTTGTCGCGTATTTTTCTCAGTGGAGTCGGAATTGTATGCGGATTCAACGTCGAATTCAATGCCAATTCAAGTGGCGAATTAGTCATTTCACAAGGAGCAGGAATAGGAACCGATGGGGATGTTTTTAAACTATCAAAACCAGATCTTTCTGACCCCGAGTTGAACACGATAGATATTAAGGATTTACGTTTTACACATTATCGGGCTTTTGACGACAGTAATGCAAAATACAAACCCTTTTTCTGGAAAACCATCAACGGAGTTGATACACAGATCAATCTTTGGGAAGCAATTCCTGCAGACCAGGTAATTCCAACAGATCAAACAATTATATCCAGAACAGACCTTCAAAACCTGGTGGTATTATTGTATCTCGAAAAATACCCGGAAGATCCAAGTGCCTGTACGGGTATCGACTGTGAAAATCAAGGGATCAAAAACATCTGCAAAATGCACCCGCTGATTGTTTCGCAACAGGATGCTGAATACATTCTTTCGAACGATTCAATTTTCAATGCGAATTACCTCATCACAACCTATCTCAACCTGGATGAAGTTGCTGTTCAGCGCGTAACTGTCAATGCAACCAATTCTGCCAGCTTTGCTTCTTTACGTTCTTACTACCTCAGTGCTATTCAGGCAGAAAACACCATTGGGAAACTCCAAAACGGTTTTACAAGCATGTTGAACAAATTGGGAATGAGTAATGAAGCTTCATTCATTTCAAACGGACTTGCACAATTATTCGGAACCGGCGCCACCTATCAGCAATTGCATTTCCAATACCGGTATGACTTGTTGTGTGATATTGCAAATACATACAACGAACTGAAAGAGATGTTCATGGACAGCATCTGTGCATGCAACCCGGATATTCGTTCGTTTCCAAATCACCTGATGCTCGGAAGACTTGTGAAGATAAAAGAAGATCAATATCTGAAAAAGTACCGTCATGAATTCTATAAATCACCGATTCTCAAGGATGAAAAGAACTGGTGCGAACGATTCAAATTGTATGTAAGACGTACGATGGAAATGTTGACTACCTATAATACCAATATTACGCAGGGAGAAATTCGTATTACTCCGTCATCTTACCGTTCGCTTATAGAAAATAAGGCGATTCCTTTTTACTATGGTGCTACTCAAAATTTCCCTCGTTTGCTCGATTCCTGGAACTACGATAAATACAAAGTTCACAAGCAAAGCCGAAATCTGAGTTATCACATATCACAACTGGATCCTTCAGGACCTGTTCAATTTCCATTGAGATACGATCTCGAACGCCATAATTTTATGCGGATTGAGGGCCAACAGGGATTGACTTATCAAATAGCCATGCAGCAAATTGATAACCTGAAAAAACAATATGGTCTGGCATTCGACACGAAAGCATTGGGAATCACGATCAACCCCAATGATCCGATCAATATGGATGACTACGCCTGTCATTTTGAAGACTTACAGGTGATGCTGGATGCCTGGACACAGGAACACGAATGTTTACTCGGTAAGGTAACTAAGTATTATTCAGCATTCAGTACCATTGATCCGTCCCAAAACTACCTGATTGAAGAATACAATTACCCGGTAGCTACCGGAATTTCCTTTAATGAACTTGGATTACAGCAAAGTAGTACAGACAATGTGGTGATAGATAATATGTATACGGCGCATGAATCCCTGGGTGTGGTGATGCTTCCTGTTCTGGATCAATTCCAGGGGTGTTCCGGAAACGATATCGCCATACAGGTAAACCGTCAGATTGATCGTTTCAATTATGGCGCTGAGATGAAAGATATTGTAGAAGCAACCCTGAAAGGACCGAATGAAGTGCTTTCTCATGCGTATGTCATGATGGACAAACGTCCTTTAACACTTAAAGATGTACTTCCAAGCACTGTTAATTCCATCAATACCAGCGCAACCAATCTGTGTGGTGCTGCGCGGCAAACGTTTACCAGAGCTACGAAAGCCTATTTGGAGAAAGAAATCCGGACGATGCTTTACAACCTGGCACAAGATAGTACGGCCATCTGTTGCAGCGCTGAAAAACTCAAATTGATCTATGACGAAATCGAACGTCGTAAGAAAGAGATTCTATTGGGATTAAGTCTTGCAAAATTCCAGGAACAACATCCGGGAATGGAACACCTTGCCGGCGCGCACCAGGGAGATACGTTTATTCTGGTATACGTCCGTGATGCTGTCAATGGTATTGCTGCGAACACT
>NZ_JASLCN010000265.1 GCF_030151805.1 Fluviicola sp. | reverse complement strand
AGCTGCATTAGTCTATGAAAAAGAGTTAAACATGCACGTTCAAAAAGAACGCGCTGCTGTTAAATTGTCAAGTCACATTGGTGAGTTACTTTACGACAGAGGAATTGAGTTGGTTTTGTTCCGTAATCACCTTACAGACATCACCATTTCAGAAATTCTGAATTTGCATGAGTACGCAAAAAATGTTGTGAAAAAACCAATCGACATCGAGACAACGGCTGCTTTGGCAGAAGAGTTGTTGAAAATGGATTTGGCTCCTGCTAAAATCGATATCGGTAAGCTATCCAGCGAGTGGATTGCAGAAGGAACTTCATTTGACTCAAAAGCTTCTTTCCTTGCGGCAAAATTGGGGCAATTCTCAAGTGCTTCCGGAACTCTTGAACCAAGAGATGTGGTATTGTACGGTTTTGGTCGTATCGGTCGTTTGGCTGCCCGTGAATTGATCAAACAAGCTGGTAAAGGACAACAATTGCGTTTACGTGCGATCGTTACACGTGGTGCAACAGACAAAGACATCATCAAACGTGCTGCTTTATTGCGTTCTGATTCTGTTCACGGTGCTTTCAAAGGAAGTGTTGTAGAAGATTTGGAAAACAAAGCATTGATCATCAACGGACAAATCGTTCACATGATCGACGCATCCAATCCGGAAGATGTGGACTATACAAAATACGGAATCAACAATGCGTTGATCGTTGATAACACAGGTGTTTATACAAACCGCGAAGCATTATCAAGACACATGTCTTCTAAAGGTGTTTCCAAAGTGCTTTTAACTGCTCCCGGGAAAGAAATTCCAAACGTAGTTTACGGAATCAACCAGGGAACGTTAGACGTAGAAAACGAAACAATCTACTCTGCAGCTTCTTGTACAACCAACGCAATTTCCCCGGTTCTGAAAGTGGTAAATGATGCATTCGGAATTGTAAAAGGACACATCGAAACGGTTCACGCATATACAAACGACCAGAACTTGTTGGATAACATGCACAAATCTTCCCGTCGCGGACGTTCTGCTGCTATCAACATGGTCATTACTTCAACAGGAGCCGGTGCTGCTGTAACGAAAGTAATTCCGGATTTGAAAGATAAATTGACTGCAAATGCAGTTCGTGTACCAACTCCAAACGGTTCATTGGCAATTCTTTCATTGGAATTGAAAAACGGAACAACGATCGAAGAAGTGAACAATGTCGTTCGTACAGCTTCTTTGGAAGGTGATTTGGTGAACCAGATTTTCTACTCTTACGATCCGGAATTGGTATCCAGTGATATCATCGGAAATACCTGTTGTTCGGTATACGATTCTCATGCAACAATCGTTTCTCCTGACGGAAAGAACGTGGTTCTTTACACCTGGTACGACAATGAGTTCGGTTATACGAAACAAGTTATTCGCTTGGCGAAACACATTACAAAAGTTCAACGTTTGATTTACTATTAATCGTTTGATTATAAACTAAAAAAGTCGGGGTGAAAAATTTTTCACCCCGACTTTTTTGTTACCGCTTAAATTACTGAATCACGGTATGGAAATTCAATTCAATATCTGTTTCTCCGGGTTCACATTGACCAGTTTTTACACCCGGCTGATGTCTCAACCGGATAGTAGAAGTTCCGGTTGATGCTGCGCCGAGAACCCACTTACTGGTAATTCCAATTGGGATATTATTTGCATCCAAGTCGGTACGTGTAATGGTTGCTGTTAATCCGCTGGAGATGTCAAAACAAAACAAGTGATCAACTCCCTCCTCCTCTACTTCTTCGGTAATGTTTTGAGCAGGTGTCGTACTTTCATTCAACAAAGTAATGGAAGCATTGTATGTTGTATTTGCGACTAATCGAATCGTATCAAAAACCGATGGATTGTTTCCTCCGGGACCGTCAAGATCCACAAATCGAGCTTCGACATTCGGATGAACACCGTTCGGATCCGTGAAAACAATTTTAAAGGTTGTAATCAACTCTTGCTCATTTGGATTCGTTGGAGTCTCCACTTCCTTTTTCTTATCTTTTTTACAAGCTACCAACAATACACTTAGTAAGCTTAAAACCAGTATTATCTTTTTCATATTTTTTCTTTTTTTAATGCGCGCGAACGCTTAATTATTTTTTCCTGTTGAAAATGGAATCAATACTTTGATTATCCAGTTTCTACCTAATTCATCTGTAAAATACCGGAATCGGTTCATGTAATCCCGGTAACTTAAATTTGTCACATTGGAGCATGCAAGAACAACCTGCAAGTTTTCTCCACCATTCATTTTTTTACTGATTCCAACCTGTGCACTCAGCAAATCATATCCTTTCGGAGGTGCTACGTAATCGGAATTAGGAACATATCGCTTCTGCTTGAAAACATCCAACAATTCAACCTCCGCAAAGAAATTCAATTTGCTTCCGCTTCGAATCGTTGAAAAGCGCACACGATGTGTCATTCGATTCGAAGGCATTCCATACAAAAACTGGTTGTTTCGAAGATCCTTTCCGAACAGCAAATTCCCCTGGAATTGATACGTCACATACTTCCCTACCGGAATTTCCACCCTTCCGTTCAACCCATAAATCTGTGTGTTGGACTGCACGTAACGAAACACCGGAAAAGCACCAACAATGGTCAACATCGGCGGAAGTGAAGGCTGTAGGTTGATGTACCCGTCAAAATAATTGTAGAAACCCGATACATCCACTTTTGCAATATGCGACTTGTATTGAACTCCCAATTGTGTATTGTAGACGATTTCTTTTTTCAGCGTCGCATCACCGATTTCAATCGAAGCTGCTCCGTGATGTAAGCCGTTACTATACAATTCATTAATGGAAGGAGGCCTCCAAGCCGTTCCCGCATTCAGACGAACAATCCAGTGATGTCCCAAAAGGCGTGACAAACCAGCTGTGGCACTTGGGTTTTGAAATTGTTTGCTCGGATTTGTCAGTACATTGTTTTGATAAACAAAGACTTCCAGTTTGGAATAATCGTAGCGGACACCAAAATCAAACAACCATTTGTCATTCTCATAAGTTCCCAGGTAATATCCTCCAAACTGCAATTTCTTAAAATTCGGAATGAAGAATCGTCCGGAATACGCGTTGCTCTGCTGAAGCCCGGAAACACCAAAAGTACTTTTGAAACGCTTCGAGTGTTGGATCTCCGTTTTCAGGTCCAGGGAGTTTGTCCAAAGATTCAATTCAAATGCAGGCAAATTCAATGCTGCCAGACTGTCATTGTAGGCTTTATGCAAATCATATTCCTGCCGCAAATTGAATTGATAACCATAAACCAATGTGGTTTTGATGTTTTTGTTCCAATTGTAAGCGAGATGAGCTTTACTCAAATCATGCTGAACCAACTGTCTCGGACTTTGCAGTTTATATGTAAAAACACCCGTATCTTTTGGTACGGAAGCAGTAAATGCTGCATTCAGATCGGATAAATTCCCGATATGAGATCCGGTGAAAATTCCCAGGTTGGTAGAATACTTAGTGTAGAATACATCTAGTTCAAACTTTTCGCCTTTATAACCCAAAGCTGCACTGTAGCTATATTCATTCGAAGCGGTATTCTTGATCAAATAACCAGGTGCTTTCTGTGTTCCGTTAATTCTTCCTGTTCCATGAACACGATACGCCCATTTCTTTGATTTCGTGAATGATCCGGCTACAAGCCCCGAAATTCCGCCACCTTTTCCATTGCTGTTTCCATTCAATTTTACCCAACCGGCAGTATTCTTCTGATAACGCAGCTCATCCGGAGAAACCAAAATCACTCCTCCGATTGCATCTGTTCCGTATTGCAAGCCTGAAGCACCTTGAATAACAGTCAAATTTCCTGCAAGATTGGGATCAATTTCCGGCGCATGCTCACTTCCCCACTGTTGTCCTTCCTGGCGAATTCCATTGTTTACAACAACCAGGCGGTTGCTATGCATTCCGTTGATCACCGGTTTCACAATCGAAGATCCTGTATTCAAACTTGTAACTCCCGGAAAACGAATCAGCTGATCTCCCAAGGTAGTTCCCTTTATTTGAGAAATATCATTGGTTTTCAAGGTCATTGTTTCCTGCGATTCTCTCGGAAAACGATATGCCTCGATCAATAATTCGTCCAATTCTACCTGGTGTGTCTCCACTCTGAAAACGATTGGATCTGCAGCTGGAACAGAAACGTCCAAATCTACCGGCTCACAACCGAAGTGAGGAACACAACGCAGTTTTAAAGGGCCTGCACACAGATTCGTGAAACGAAAAACTCCCAGGGAATCTGTTTGGGTAACACTTGTTTGAATCGAAACCCGGGCATTGGGAATCAATTGATTGGTATGAATATCCCGCACTTCGCCGCTTATGGTGTAATCACATTTCTGTGAATACGACGACACGGAGAAATACAGAAGTATTCCTAATAAATAAAATTTCATGAAAATGAATGATAATGTTGTCAAACAATCACTGTTCAGTTCAAAACTGAAGCTGTATCAAATGAAATCATTCACCGGCGGGCCACGAAGTTTAAGATGTATTGTTTTTACCGGTAATTCAACACATGAGAAATCGAGGAAAAGAAAGTCAAATGAATTTTTCCAATAGGAAATTGCAACAGGGCTTTCATGAAATAAAAGTGGCAGGTGTAAATCGCAAAAAACACACTTCTCAATTCCTTGTTTGAAGGTTAAGCCGTCTGTGTGATCGTTGAAGTGCTTTGTTGTATGTTGATGAGCATAATCATGCCAGCTGTTTATCGGAACCAGGAATCCCAGGAAACCAACCAGCATAAGACAAGAAATAATTCGCGTCAGCAATTTACTCATGAAGCAAAAGTAAACTAAATGCAATTCAATTGCAATAAGAAGTGAAAAATATTTCTCAAAAAAAATCGGGATGAATAATTTTTCGTCCGATTTTCTTATTTTATCTCTTCAATCCGTTTTGTTTCAGACATTTCATCACCTTCTTATCGTGTTTGGCACGTTCTTCCGGAGTTGTATTCGGTGTTGTAAGCAGTTCTTTGCACTTCTGATCAACCACTTCCCATCTCGCCATCACCTTTTCTTCCTGTTTCGGGGTCATTCCTCCTTTTTCGAATGCCGTGTTAATCGAGTCATTGGCAACCACGCAGGTACAAAAATCCCACTGTTCACCGTATTTTTTTACGATTTTTTCGTGGTTCTCCTTCATTTCGACCGCCACCGATTTTTTCTCAACCGCCGTGTCCTTCAAAGCAGTCGTTAAATCATCTGTTTCAGAAATTGTGTCTTTTGTCAAATCCATTTCACACTCCTTGCATTCCTCATTAGAACTGCACGAAACAAAAAATAAAGCAAGAAATAACCAGTGAAAATATATCCGTTTTTTCATACGCTTGAGTTACAGACAAATATAAAAATTATGTCCTAAAACCGGCAATTTATTTATTCACCCAGACTAACAGCCCAGCAACTGAAAGCTAATATTCAGGAAAAGGAATCAAAACAATTGTGTACTTGTAGGATTTATACTTTGGTTTCAGTACGATTTTGGTTCTGGATAAACTGGCTATTTCAAAAGTAATGTCGCGTTTGTCTCCTCTGAATCCCAACTCATTTTTCCGCATATCGAGCCAAAAACTCCGTTTAATTCCGGGTTTGGTTCCCAAATTCTTCAACACGTGAAAGTAAGCTTCCCGGGATTGATGAAAAACGATGATTTCCTTGTATTCGATTTGAAGCGGTGTATAATCTTTGTCTCCGTCCAGTTGTTTATCCACCAGCCAAACTTTGGAAGAATTGTCGTGAATGAGAATGTAATTATCAATCGGCTCAATTTCTGTGTCGGAGCAAGCTGTCAAAAACAAAATCAGAAACGAAAGCATGCAGATCAATCTCATTTTGCTGTATTTAGTTACATTCGAAACCCGTTCACTGTTGAATTTTACCTTTGACACTTTTAAATTAAAAAATCATATCGTTCTTATCCAATACTTTTTTAATCTCAATTCCCATTGAATCAATGAATTCAGCTTTTATTTTTCGTGGAACATCTTCATCAATCACCTCGCAATTTACATATTCGTACTTGCCGTCTTTCCATTTGAACAGGCAATTGTAATAGGTAATGTTTCCGTTAATGTTGTCCGGAAAGCGAATCACCAAATCATTGTAACCGGATATAGCTTTTCGTTCTTCGATCAGGTTTCCGTTAAAACCGTTCAATTTCACAAGCACGTCTTTTTCTCTTTCGAAAACCAGTAAACGTCTCAATGGGAAACCATTCACTCCTGCTTTGATCAATAATTTGAATCCGTCTTTCAACGGAGTTTGCGCATTCAGTTTAAAAAAGCGGAAAAACTTCGGACTACAGGTCGGATGCTTCGGATCTTCGTCGCTTGTGGCTTTCGGATCACATAAATGCAGTTCTTTCAATAATTCAGCTTCCACTTTTGAAGTAAAGGCATTGTCGTTGAAATCCGTACTGATTGTATTGTCTATCGGAGCTTCCTTCCCCGAAGCGTGTCGGGGTTCAATGTTAATGGTATCATCTGCCGTATCGTCACCGCAAGAGTTTAATGCAAACAACAAGGGAATTACAAACAAGATCTTAAGTTTCATCAGTCTTTTAGAGTATTAATGAAAGATTCTGGATGACGTTACAAATGCTTCCGTAAATTCAGTTGGTTTCACCCCGGTTTCAATTCCCTGTTCCTTAAACCAATCCAGCATGCGTTCAGTTGGCATATTTCCTGTCAGATCATCTTTTGCCATCGGGCAGCCCCCATATCCTTTGATCGCACCTTCGAAATAGCGACAACCACCATTATAGGCAGCTTCTGTTAAGCTAACCGCGTTTTCAGGTACAGTATGCAGGTGGGCACTGATCTGGATATTCGTAAACTCTGTTGAAATGGTCGAAAACACACTATTAACCAACTCCGGGGTTGCAATCCCAATGGTATCCGATAAAGATAATCTGGAAACCTCGAACAATTGTGTCAATCGTTCCGACCAGGTTCCGATCAGATCCGGTGACCAGGCATCTCCGTATGGGTTCCCAAATCCCATGGATAAATAAAGTGTCAATTCCTTATTTTCCTTATGGCAGATATTTGCGATCGCCTCCACTCTTTTAAGAGATTCTTCAATAGTTGCATTTGTATTCCGCAATTGGAATGTTTCCGAAATACTGAACGGATATGCTAAATAATGAATCCGGTCGAATCTCGCAGCATCTTCTGCTCCTCTTTCATTTACAATGATTGCTGACAATTTTGTTTCGCTTTCATCCAAACCTTCCAATACCTTTGCTGTATCCTGCATTTGAGGGATCGCTTTCGGAGAAACAAAACTACCGAAATCCAGGGTGTCAAACCCGCATTTCAGCAAATGGTTCAAATAGGAGATTTTATCGGATGTTTCGATCCAATCCTTGAGTCCCTGCATGGCATCTCTGGGACATTCCGTAATAAAAACACGATTGTGATTATTCATGTGCTATCTGCTTTCTTTTCTTTAAAACTGCCTTATTGATTCGTTTAACCAAAGCAGGGCCTTCGTAAATAAATCCTGAATAAATCTGGACCAAGCTGGCTCCGGCCATTAACTTTTCAATTGCATCTTCAGCAGAGTAGATTCCCCCGACTCCGATGATCGGGAATGATCCGTTTGATCGCTGGTATAAGTAGCTGATTACCTCCGTAGATCTTTTGGTTAATGGTTTCCCGGAAACACCGCCTGCACCGATTGCTTCCACTTTGCTCTTTGAAGTTACTAAATTACTTCGTTCAATTGTAGTATTTGTAGCAATTACTCCGGCAATTTTTGTTTCATTCACGATGTCCACAATATCATCCAATTGAGAATCAGTTAAATCCGGTGCAATTTTTAAGAAAATCGGTTTAGGAGATTTTATTTTTTCGCGTTCATCCATCAATGTCTGAAGCAATTTTGTCAATGGTTCCTTATCCTGAAGCTCTCTCAAGTTGGGAGTATTCGGTGATGATACATTCACTACGAAGTAATCGACATGCGGCTCCAGACTGTGGTAACATTTCAAATAATCGGAAGTAGCATCTTCATTCGGAGTCACTTTATTCTTTCCGATATTTCCCCCGATAATACAAGCCGGTTTGATTTTCTTCAGACGCTCTACGATCACCTCTGCCCCGTCGTTATTGAATCCCATCCGGTTAATGATTGCCTGATCTTCGATCAAACGAAACAATCGTGGTTTGGGGTTTCCATCTTGTCCCACAGGAGTTACCGTACCAATTTCGACAAAGCCGAAACCACACGCTGCAAGTTCATTAATTCTCAGAGCATTTTTGTCGAAACCGGCCGCTAAACCAACCGGATTCGGGAATTTAATTCCTGCCACCTCGGTTTCTAAAAGCGGGTTATTCACACAATAGATTGACTTCCAGATTGGTTTCACAAAAGGAACCTTGAGCCAAAAACCTAACAATTTAAACGTAAAATAATGAACTTTCTCAGGGTCAAATTTAAAGAGAAACCATCTCAACAAAGGGTACATGCTATCAATTTGTACCAAAGGTAAAAACACAAAACGAGCTTGTCAATAGACAAACTCGTTTTAGTTAAAAGAATTTCAAAAGTATCTTAGAACTTCGCTCTGTAATGACGTTTTCCAAATTTCATCGGTCCGCTGCGAGAAGTTGCTTTATAAGTCAGGTTTCTTGTTACCATGATATTTACGTACAGGAAAGCATCTTTCTGCTTATCTCCACGTTGACTTCCCGGATTAAATGCCGTCGGATTCGAAGACGGGTTGGATAAATAACCAGCCTGCGGTCCGTAAGATGCTGCAATAATCGCAGGATCGTAATAAACACCGTGAACATCATCAATATAATCAGAGAAGGTTTTCACATAAGTTGCTTCGATACCGATTCTCCACATACGATTGATTCCCATTCTGAAACCGATTCCCAAAGGAACCGTTGCTGTAATTCTGCTATAATTTGCAGGACCTCCAGGTAATCCTTGTCCTTCTGTGTGCTGATCACGCAAAGTCACCCAACCACCCTGGTACTGAGCTTTCGGATTAAAGTACATCGCACCGATTCCTGCAATCAAATACAATTGCTCGTTATGATCCGTAAATCCTCTCAAGCCCGGAATATTATAACGACGACCGATTTTCTCATTTGCCAGTAGAATAAATTCAATACGTTGGCTCAGCATAACGAAAAACGAACGAAATTGGAGGTTTCTCAT
>NZ_JASLCN010000228.1 GCF_030151805.1 Fluviicola sp. | reverse complement strand
GGGAATGAGTTTTTCCTTTCTGCTGGCATACAACGTATCATTAATCACGATACACACTTGGTCGTTTCCGGCTCTGAATCTGGGCACGATGTAGCCACCTGAAAAGCCCGTCACCGATTCAGCATCGAAAGGAAAGAAAGATTGTTTCATGTTCCACTCCTTATCAAAGAAGGCTACTAAGTGCGATTTCTGATATTCTCTTTTGTAGGTTCCCCAATATCCGTTGGATACACCTATAAAGTTGGATATACTATCTTTGGGGTATTCGCTGACGAAAGTCCCGTCCGGCTTATATAATTTAGTCTTATTAGGAGTAGCAACATAAATCAACTCTTTTTCTTCATCAAAAAAGCGGGAAAAGATGTCGGCATATTCTTCAGGTCCATTTCCCTTCCTGTCCATCACAGAAAGAAAAGAACCGTTTTCGGCATTAAAGAAATAAAAACTCGTCTTATCTCCGATAACTATGTACTTTGGAGTCACATTAAGCAGGTACGCATTAGCACTCAACAGGCATTTATCATTCGTTTCCAGCCGGATCGTTTTCGGATTTTTGAAAAGAGACTGATATTGTGCCGAAGTGTAGTCCGCATCAAAGTGTTCGACGCCTTTATCAATACTGACTGTAGAAACCTGTTCATGTGAACCTTTTTCTCCGGAACAAGCCGTGAGAAGAAAAAGAGAGATGCTGAGAAAGGAAATACAAGAGTGTCGCATATTGTTTTTTGTTATGTTGTAAGTTGGGCAAATTTATAAAAAAAACGAATATACAAGATGTTATCTTAGAAAAATGAGAAGAATAAAAAAAAGAAAAAAGAAAAGTCGGAAAAACCAACCCAAATACTTGACTTCGCCTTTCTGATGTAGTATCTTTGTAGAGCTTTAAAAAACTGAATTTTAATATTAAACCTAAAACCTTAGCAAATGGCAAAACTGATTCTTTCTTTCTCCGAATTGGCCGGTATGTATTTCCCCGGTTGTTCCACTCCGAAAAATGCGGTAAGATCTTTACAACGAAGCATTAAAAGGTGTACAAATCTGGCGACTGCTTTAGTTGAAACGGGCTATCAGCCTTATAATCATCGCTGGCTCTCTCCCAAGCAATACGGGCTGATAATAGAGAATCTGGGTGATCCATTCCCGGAATAATAATAGACAATAAATAGGAAAGGCGGTAATTCTTCATAAGAATCACCGCCTTTTTTGTTGATATTTATCAAATTTAGGCTTAAAAGAGGCTTTTTACGTTTTTAATAAACGTTGAACACATTCTTTAAAAACGTTCCCATTATTCTTTAAAAACGAATAACAGGAAGCTGAACAAGGCAGAAAAACGCCTATAATTTGTCTATATTTGAGACTATGATATATTCTATTTCACTTAGCGTAAACGAGCTTTACATTTTCACAATACCTGACATATAGCGTGAACTGATAATCAAAAAACGACTTTAAATTCTACGATAAACTTCATCAAACGGTACTCTGCACCGTTCTCCCCAGATTCCTTTATTTCCGTCCCGTATTCCACAGGGGATAACCATATTTATTTCAGCACCACGAGGCAATTTCAGTATCCTTTTTAGCCGACGGCTATCCAAACCTTCCAGAGGACAAGTGTCATACCCTTCGTTTGCCATAGCAATCATAAACGTTTGGGCAGCGAGTGCACAAGATTTATGGGCAGTCACACGCATATCATTTTCGGAGACTTCGAGCATCATCGGGCGGAAAATGCTGATGATATTAACCAGCAGTTTTCTGAATAATCCCAAGATTCCGAAGAAACGGGCATAAACAAACGGCATCAATTTGCCATAGTATAATTCCCGGTCTTTGATGCGTTTGGCCTGACGCTCTTTCGGACTGTAACGCCGGATATTCTCCCGTTCAAAATCAAGCACAAACCGCGCATGTTTCCTGTACCAATCACGCCGCACCACGAAAACAACTATTTGTGAAGCTGTAGAAGTAGCTTTCTGATCGAGACAGGCTCTTGAAACCTTTGTCAGCAATTCGGGCTGAGTGATATGATAGAACTCCCACAACTGCATATCCGAGCTGTTGGGAGCTAATGTTGCCAATTCCAGATAATGTTTTATTCTTTCCGGATCTATCAGTTTTGTTCTATCATACGCTCGCACAGAGCGACGATAATGGAGGACTTCGTCTAAATTCATAATGCTGTAAAATGTTATAATATTATTATACTTTTCCTTAGAGCTAAAAAACTTCAGGATACTTATAGAATTAATTCTATAGTATAAGATTAAAAACATCCCCATAAGCTAATTGTTCCTCAACCAACCGGACTTTTCGTGTAATCAGAATGATCGATGTGCTGTATATCACTAATTCGTGATGCTTTCCCAAACCAGTTTATTGTCCCGTTATGAATTTGGTTATTTTTCACCATTGTGTGAATGGCCGAAACAGACTATTTTTGCAAAAAATTAATCATTCATAATCTATTAAGCAATGAAAAGTAATACTATTTGTCAAGTAATTCTTGCAGGAAGCATCATATTGGCTTCTTGCCAATCTAACAATTCTGCCAAGCAAGATGAGTCTCAACAAACAATGAACGAAACAGTTATGAACAAAGTTACAGATTGCAAAATCAGTGCGGGAAACATCACTTTCACTAATGCCATCAATGGAGCTGAAAATTGCGTGAAACTGTTTGATGATGGTGCATTGGAATTCCATTGTGCCGAAGGACTGGATTTCTTCAGTGACCCGAATGGAAAACTGTCAAATACAACGCTTCCTATTCTGCTTGTCCCCGTTGAGAACACGAAACCTTTTACGTTAATAGCCAAGGTTACTCCGGAGTTTACAACAGAGGGATTGTATAATGCAGCCGACCTTTTTGTCTATTCTTGTGATTCACTTTGGCAGAAATTGGCATTTGAACAGGATGAATACGGTAACCACCGTATTGTTACAGTAAGAACACAAGGAACATCCGATGACAATAATCATGATAAATTAGATGTTTCATCTGTTTACCTGAAAATTTCATCTGATACAAAAACCATTGCCAGCTATTATTCCATCGATAAGAAAAGATGGAACATGGTTCGTCTATACAAGAATTGTTATCCAAAGAACATCTATTTGGGCATCAGTAGCCAGTGTCCTCAAAAAGGCAGCTGCACAAGTCGTTTTGAAGAAATTTCTTTGTCTCACGATAATGTTAGCGATTTCCGCTTGGGAGAATAAGCCATTATATATTGAAGGTGGAATTCTTAAAATGACATGACAAAAGCCGCAGAATATTTCTACTTTCTGAAAAAGCTTATGATTTAAGTATAGTTTTGGAATCAATTGATAACAAAGAAAAGAATCTTGCTCTTATCTTTAAAAGTTATAAGAAAGAGCAAGTTCTATCGATTTTCACAAAGCGCTTTAAATCATCCATTTACAACTTTTCTCAGAAAAACCCACTCCAAGGCATCAAAAGAGTACAATACTTCCCGCACTACATCCTATCTTTGCAATGTCATCAGAAATAAATGATGGCAAGTAAACCCTATTTTTTTTAACCAATTAAACTTTAATTATTATGGCTTTAGAGTATGTAGTGACCAA
>NZ_JASLCN010000202.1 GCF_030151805.1 Fluviicola sp. | reverse complement strand
AATTAGGAATTAGGAATTAGGAATTAATTATTTAATCATCCTAAAACACCACAACTTCTTTTGAGTCTGAATATACAAACGATCGCCGGCAACTTCCATCTTAACAATATCCGAATCAATAAGCGAATCTCCGGTGAAAAATACCGAAACAACTTCCGAATTGATGTTGAGGGTTTGAATGTTTTTTCCTGTAGCGACTAAAAAATAATCCTGGATCGGGTAAACGGGCTTATTGGGTGGAAGTGTTGCTACGTCAATGAAATTCCCGAATTGATCAAACCACGCTACCTGATTGATTTCGTCAAACAAATACAAGCGGTTGTCAATTTCCTGCATGTTGACGATGGATTTCATATCCAAAAGGCCTTTCACATTTTGAACTTGTTGTCCCTGGCCGTTTCGCAAAGTGATGAGTTCAATTTTAGAATTCGGTTCGTCATAAACCCAGATCCGGTCTGTTTGAATCGAAGC
This sequence comes from Fluviicola sp., assembly GCF_030151805.1. GTDB lineage: Bacteria > Bacteroidota > Bacteroidia > Flavobacteriales_D > Crocinitomicaceae > Fluviicola. The sequence goes on along the minus strand of NZ_JASLCN010000202.1, from coordinate 4,939 downwards.
GCTCATACTTGCCGCCAGGCTAACGTTCAGATCACTCAGATTGATACATTCTCCTTGTAGGGCAAGTGCATTGTCCAAAAAACAAATGCGTTGCTGGTCTTCCGAAAATAAAGCGATTTTAAGCGGATTTTGAGCATCAATTTTCTGAATGGTTCCCAATGATTTGAAACTTTCCTGCAGCATCATTTGCCCTTTGGCATCGCGTTTCTGGATGCTTTGGTTTTGATAAATAATACTTTGCTGAATCGGATCAATATCCCAGATTGCCATCGGATCAATTTCCAACGACCACAGTTCTTTCCAGGTTTGCTGCTGAGAATAAGCGAAAGAGAAATGAAGTAAACAGAAGAAACTAAAAATGAATCTAAGCATATTGAATGGTTTCAAAATCAGTTTCCTGCAAGATCTGTTCCACGATTTCGCGGGAATTCATCAGACGGGGAACTTTGTGTTGTCCACCTAATTTACCTTTTTTTTGCAACCAGCTGTCAAAACTGCCTGATTTTAATAGATGTAACAGCGGTTTCCCTAATGCCATGTTGTTGGTTCTTTTGGCATCGTAATCGGAATTGATACTGCGCAACGATTCGTCCAGTAAATACATGAAGCGATTGATGTCGTTGGGTTTTCGTTCAAATTCGATCAACCATTCGTGTTTTCCTTCGGTATTTCCGTCCATGTAAATTGGCGCAACGGTATATTCCCGGATAATGGCATTGGTTTTCAGACAAGCTTCTGCAATCGCAAAATCACTGTTGTTCACGATTAATTCTTCCCCGAACGCATTGATGAAATGTTTTGTTCTTCCAGTCAGTTTGAAACGGTAGGGACTTTTGGAGGTAAAGCGGATTGTGTCTCCGATAATGTATCTCCAGAGGCCGGCATTGGTGGAAATAACCAGTGCGTATTCTTCGTCCAGTTCCACCTCATCCAGTTTGTAAATGATGGTAGATTCCGTATCGTTGAATGCATGCATGGGGATGAATTCATAGAAAATTCCGTAGTCGAGCATCAAAAGCAGTTCGTTTGATCCGTCCACGTCCTGGATGCCGAAAAATCCTTCCGAAGCATTGTATGTTTCCACGTAATGCATATCATCAAACGGAATCAGTTCCCTGAAAGCTTCCTTATACGGTTCGAAACTCACGCCGCCGTGCATAAACAATTCCAGGTTGGGCCAGATTTCGCGGAGATTCTTTTTTCCGGTAATTTCCAATACTTTTCGTGCAAGAATCAACGTCCAGCTCGGAACTCCCGCAATGATGTAAACATCTTCCTCAATCGTGCTCCGGGCCATTTTCTCAACCTTCTCTTCCCATTCGCTCATCAATGCAATTTCTTTGGAAGGAGTGCGGCGAATTTCTGCCCACCAGGGTAAATTTTTAAGAATAATCGCCGATAAATCGCCCTGATAGCTGTCTTCGGAAACGGGCAATACCTGCGCACTTCCGCCCACAATCAGGTGTTTTCCTTTGTACAGTTTTCTGTTGGGGAAATTCTCGTAATACAACGCCAACAAATCTTTTCCGCCTTTGTAATGACAATCTTCCAGTGATTCCCGGGTAACGGGAATAAACTTGCTCCGGTCGGAAGTCGTTCCCGAACTTTTGGCAAACCATTTGGTTTCCTGCGACCAAAGTACATGTTGTTCGCCGGCCATGAGTTTATCGATCCATGGTTTCAGGGATTCATAGTTATTCAAAGGAACCAACTGTTTGAAATCGGAATAAGAGGCGATTTGATGGAAGTGGTATTCTTTTCCGTATTTGCTTTGACAGCCCTGTTCGATCAGTTTTTCGAACAATTCCCGTTGAACATCTTCCGGGTATTTCCGGAAAAGCTCAATTTGGTGCAAGCGTTTTTTGATCACCCACGCAAAAATGGAATTAAAAGGCATAAGCGATGTTCAGTGAAATAAAAAAGGAGGATTAACTTTCCTCCTTATACTATCCGAATGCGTAAATGGACCCTATGATTGCTAATAGGATTACAGTATACACAAATCCAATTCCTACTGTTGAACTCTCAAAGAAAGTATCATTTTTATCGTGGTGTTCTGAATGGTGTTCTGACATAACTTCAAATTTTCCTCAAATTTAAGATTTTGTTTGAAAAACGAAAAGAAATTAGTCGTTGTTTACACCGATTAATCGCAAAATATAATAAAACATCGTTACAATTGCCCCGAGAGCAGCTACAACGTAGGTAGTTGCGGCCAAATTCAAGGCTGTTTTCGAACGTTCATATTCATCCCTTGTTGCGGTTCCGGAACGCTCAATCCAATTCAAAGCTCTTTTCGAAGCGTCCAATTCTACCGGTAAAGTCACAATACTGAACAACGCGATAAATCCGTAAGCGATCACAATTGCCCAAAGAACCCATTTGACCGGGAAGGATTCAAACAAAACAACACCACCGATAAAAGTCAGCATCATCAGGATATTGAGAAACATTCCGGAGATATGTTGCAGTGGAACCAGTTTGGAACGCCATTGCAGCGGAGCATACGCTTTTGCGTGCTGAACCGCGTGGCCGCATTCGTGAGCCGCAACTGCTGCAGATGCCGCGTTGGTTCCGTGATATACTTCTTCGGAAAGATTAACCGTTTTATCGGCTGGGTTATAGTGATCGGTTAATTGTCCCGGAACACAGGTTACACGCACATCGTAAATGCCGTAATCACGTAACATTCGTTCAGCGACTTCGCGACCGCTCAAACCACTTTTGGAGGGAATTTTACTGAATTCCTGAAATTTGCTTCTTAAACGCCAGCTCACCAATAGTCCAATTCCCATGAAGACTAAACCGATGAGCATAGCCGGGCCAAAAGATATCATTACTTTGTAAAATTTATTCTCTCAAAGTTACGCACAAAAAAACCTGCTATACTTGAATTTTAGCAGGTTTTAACTTAAAGAATGTTATGCTGAAACTTAGTTTCTGTTTCCAAAAAGACGAAGCAGGGAAAGGAACAAATTCACAAATAAAACATACAATGTGAACCCGCCTAAAAGTGCCAGTTTGTTTTTTTCGTCAGCTGAGATTTCAGAATCGTGCGCGAATTTTTTCAATTGCTGCATGTGATAAGCCGTCAAACCTGTGAAAACAACTACACCGATCATGGAAATCAAATAGCCTAAACCGTCACTTTTTAAGAAGAAGTTTACGATTCCTGCGATGAAAATTCCCCAGAAAGCCATCATTAAGATACTTCCGAATTTTGTCAAATCCACTTTCGTCACATAGCCCATAATTGCCATTACTCCGAATGTTCCTGCTGTTACACCGAATGTAATCGCAATGGAAGACATGGAATAAACAATGAAAATAGTCGATAATGAAAACCCGATTAAAATGCTGTAAAGCGAAAATAACCCGAATAATAAGGGGAATGACAAACGATTGATCATGGTTTGGAATAGCAATGCAACACCAATCGGTGAGAATACTACGACGTAAAACAACGGTGAAAGTTTTGCTCCTCCTTCCGGAGTTGCGGTTATGAAGTATTTACTGATGAATTCTACGGTTCCGTATTGATAAGCAATTGCCCCGGATACGATTAAAGCAAAGAACATAAATCCGTAAACTTTTGCAAAGAATTGTCTTGCAGCTGCTTGTTTTTCAGCGGTGTCAAAGCTGTAATTGTCGATTATTTCACTCATATTAACTGATTTTAGAACTCTAAATTTAATAAAAAATGTTTGGTTTGCGGAAGTGAAAGCTGTTCTGGTAAGGTTTAAAAGTTAAAAAGGTTCAAATGCTCAAACGGGGTTCAATGAAGATAGTAGCGATTATTGAACTTTTTAGCTCTTGAACTTTTGAACCGTTTTTTACCCTTCCCGGATCACCCATTTTTTAATGACAATGTTGGCCCATTCCTTCACCAGGTCGAGGTATTCACTGCTTTCTGATGCATTGGAAAGAATGCGCTTTTCCAACTTGATTTCGTAGTTGATTTTAATTTTGTTCGGATCTGTCTGAATGATTTCCGTTTTGACCATTCCCACCGAATTTGATTTAAGCAGCGTTGTCACATTATCTGCAACTTTTATCGGATTGGGAGACTCGATGTAAATGGAATATTTCTGCTGTTTGCTGAAAGGAATGATACTATAATCTGCAGTCGGTTCGCTGGTTTCGCCGTCAAAGAAAATAAAATTCGGAATCAGTTTTTCTGCGTTGAAAGCGTATAAGTTCTCATCAAAATTGGAAAAATAAGTGCTTAGAGTATCTTCCTGTTTGAAACTGACCGGATAGGGATAAATGTATTTGACTTCCGAAGGTTTCAAAACAGTGTCGGATACATTCAGGATCTTGAAATACCGCGAAGTGGAAGCATTCCGGAAAAAAATGGAATGCTGCCCGCTGAAGGAATCCCGTCTGTTTACGACCAAAGAGGGGTCTGAAAGCTGCGCTGTTTTGAGAATAATGGTTGCAGTGTGTTTATTGTCGTTGAAATCACTTTGTGGCAATAAAACAGCGCTGGTTGCCACTCTGTCGCGATCTCCGGTAAACAGGATGGATTGATTTCCTTCGCATTCAGCCGGAATTTCATCCAGGTAATAGAACCGGCCATTATCCGACGGACCAAATAAAAAATAGCGCTCCCCGATGATATTTTCAATGATCAGGTAACGATAATCTAATTGATAAAGTGCTACGAATCCGTGCTCGAAAACACCTTCACTCAAATCCCGTGTAAAACCAACATGATACTTCACATCGTTTTCATCCAGGTATTGCTGGATTAGTCGGAAGAAAACCTTTGAGTCGATGATTCTGCGCCGATAGCATTCTGCTGTTTTAATGCTTTCAGGCCTGTTTTCATCCTCGTCCCATTTGAAGTTCGTTTCAAAGAAGTGAATGATTGCATTTAAATTCTCAATCGGACCAAGCTGATCGTTCAGAAGCCCTTCCTGTTCGAATACCGGTCCGA
>NZ_JASLCN010000262.1 GCF_030151805.1 Fluviicola sp. | reverse complement strand
CCACCCGATTCTTTCATGATCCGGATTGCATTGGACAACGCTTCTTTGGAATTTCCCTGATACGACCCGAAAGGCATATCAACTACCACCAATGCCCTTTCCACGGCTCTTACAACAGATGCAGCGTGATAAATCATTTGGTCTAATGTAATGGGAAGTGTTGTTTCGTGCCCCGCCATCACATTGGACGCGGAATCACCCACCAAAATAATATCGATTCCGGCAGAATCAATGATTCTAGCCATTGAAAAATCGTACCCGGTAAGCATCGAAATCTTTGCTCCCGAGTTTTTCATTTCTTGTAAAACGTTCGTTGTGACGCGCTTTACATTTTTATGCACAGACATGAGCGATTATTTTATCTAACAAATTTAATCAATTACGAATTAGGAATGCCGAATTACGAATTGAAATAGGGAATCGAAAATGGAGAATGTAAAATTGAGAAGAATAGAAGGCACTGCTTTTCGATATTATGCGAGAGATAGTACAGCCACTTGGGTAGAACAATACTTTTCAATTCTCACTTTTCAATTTTCAAGTTACTCAAACCACACATCATGAATGATCTTCTTCCCCGCAGTCTGATTCACCCGCTCAATAATGATTTGTTTCCCGTGCAGCAATTCATCGCGCATTACAGAAGAGTTCAAAGCAACGATCAAAACTCCGGAACGGATCTGAAGATTCGTCGTTCTCGTAGCAACCGCTTTGCCCATCATTTCCTCCCAGCGGTTCAAAATGTCCATTTCGGTCATTTTTCCTTTCAGCTGGTAAGCACTCATTAATTTATCCACCAATTCTTTCATCGGCTGCGCATTCCCGGATCGCTTGCGTTCATCCCATTCACTCATACCAATTCAGAATTAAATAATATCATTTTAGGTTTTACCTGTATGCTTTCAAAAATACCGGAAACGCGTTGCTCGTCCGTATCTGTTACCAAAACCTGCCCGAACGTATTCCTGGAGACCAAAGCCATCAGCTGAGCCACACGCAAATTATCCAATTTGTCGAAGATATCATCCAGCAACAAAATCGGAACTTGTTTCAATCGCTCTTTCAACCAATCAAATTGTGCTAAACGCAAGGCGATTAAGAAACTTTTCTGCTGTCCCTGGGAACCAAAACGTTTAATCGGTAAACCTTCCAGTAAAAACGTAATATCGTCTTTGTGAACTCCCACAGAAGTATAATGCACCCGCATGTCTTTCGGATATGCCTGTTCCAGCAAAGCTCTGAAATCCACCTCTGTCAATTTCGATTCATAACTCAGCGAAACAGCTTCCTGTTCCTGCGAAATCCACTTGTAATAATGCTGAAACAAGGGAATAAATGCTTCGATGAACGAAACGCGTTTGCGGTGAATGGCCGTTCCGTAACGAATCAATTGTTCGTCCCAGATTTCGATCGACTCGCGCTCAAAGAATCCGTTTTCGAATTGCAGTTTCAACAAGGCATTCCGCTGATCCAACACTTTGTTGTAACGCTGTAAATCTGCCAGATATTCGTGGTCGAATTGCGAAATAATGCCGTCCATCCATTTTCTGCGTACTTCGCTTCCTTCCGAAATCAAATCCGTGTCGTAAGGAGAAATCATCACTACCGGAAAATGCCCGATATGATCTGCCAGGCGCTCATATTCTTTCTTGTTCTTCTTGAAAACCTTCTTCGAACCGGATTTCACACCACAGTAAAGATTAAACGGTTGTTCATCCTTCATCCAGCAACCCTGAATCACAAAAAACTGCTCATTGAAGCGGATATTCTGCTTATCCATCGGATTGAGATAGGAACGGCACATACTCAGGTAATGCACCGCATCCAACACATTCGTTTTTCCCGAACCGTTTTTCCCCACAATGCAATTCACCCCGCTTTCAAACTGAAATTCGGCCTCGCTGTGATTCCGGAAATTGACTAAAGAAAGGGACTCGACGAACATACTGCAAAGATATGAATTACGTCCCGATAATTATCCGGATACGAATGCTGAATTAAAAACAGGAACTGTAAAAAGGAATAGTTGTAATTTTCCACTATAAACCCAAAACAATGAAATACATCTTCGGCTTTTACCTCATCCTGACATCTTTCTTTGTTTCCGCACAGGTCGATGTCAATTCTGAACTGTATCAAACCATTCTTTCCAAAGACAGTTTGCTTTTCCAGGTCGGATTCAATACCTGTAATGTGACTCAATTTGACGCTTTGTTGAGTGACAAATTCGAATTCTTTCACGATATCGGAGGAATTTCGGATAAGACAAAGTTTTTGAGCGACCTGAAAACCGGTTTGTGTAAATCGCCAGAAACGTATCAATCCCGCAGGGAATTAATTCCGGGAAGCACAAAGGTTTTTCCGCTGTATGAAAACGGGAAATTGTACGGAGCAATTCAATATGGCGAACATCGTTTTTATGAAACCATGAGCGGCAAGGAAGAACGATTTGCAAGCACGGCGAAGTTTACGCATGTCTGGATCCTGGAAAACGGAGTTTGGAAACTGAACAAGAGCTTGAGTTATGATCACCAGAAACAATAATTACGAGTTACAAATGACGAATTCCGAATTTTTAGAGTATCCGCAGCAGATCAAAAAAAGTATTTTGATCAATAATTCAGTATCAAAAGTTTGGGAGTATTTGACAATTCCCGGGCTTATGCAGCAATGGATGGGTGAAATGGAAATGGACATCGAGATCCTGACAGATTGGAAAGTGGGCGGTCCGTTTATCGTAAAAGGATTTCATCATACACCATTTGAAAACAAGGGGGAAATTCTGCAATGGGAACCAGAAATCATTTTTCAGTACAGTCATTTGAGTTCACTTTCAAATTTGCCTGACGAAGCGGAAAATTACACGATCATTACTTTTCAACTGAACGAATCGGATGGACAAACGGAATTAACCATCGGGGCAAAAAACTTCCCCACCGAGTCGATTTATAAGCATTGGGAATTTTATTGGAATGGGACGATGCACTTGCTAAAGCAGGTAATTGAAAATGGAAAATTCAAAAATTGAAAAGAGAAGGCATAATTTTCCTGCAATTACAACCCTGGCAAAATTCTTGCTACTTTCACCAAAAATCTGAGTGCTATGAAATTATTGATCTTCCTTGCTGTTCTGCTATCTGTTTTCACTGCGTGTGAAACACCCAAAAAAGTTGTTTCTGATGATACCATTATCAGCATCACTCACGGAACCAATTTCGGACATTGCAGAGGATATTGCAGAAAAGAAGTAATTTTCACTGAAGACAAGGTGATTTATTCTCAATCGGGTGTTGACTCAACGGCTACTCCGGTAAAAACGGAGGAATTTGGCAACTCATCAAAAGATTGGTCCAAACTGGTTGATCCGCTGGATCTGAAGAAATTCAACAACATGAAAGAAAGCTACGGCTGCCCGGATTGTGCAGACGGTGGTTCCGAATACATTGAAATCAGAACAATGAAAGGTACAAAACGCGTCACAATCGAATATGGAACAGCATTTCCGGATTTGGAGCCATTACTTACGGAATTACGCACACAACGCAAAAAAGTAGAGAATTAAACATGTTCTGAACGTTTTTTCATTCAGGCTGTAACAACAAAAAACAGCAACCATGAAAACAACGTTCTTATTGTTAGCTACTTGTATTAGCTCCTTCTCCTTTTCTCAGACTCACCCGAGTGATGAACTGCGCAAAATCCAGATTGCCATTTTGTTTGACACCTCCGGAAGTATGGACGGCTTGATCGACCAGGCGAAATCTACTATCTGGAAAATCGTGAATACGGCTTCCAAAATGACCGAAAAAGGAAAAGCCCCTCAATTGGAAATTGCACTTTACGATTACGGTAACGATGAAATCAAAACTCCCAACTGGATTCGGAAAAGAACAGATCTGATCGCCGATCTGGATTCCATTTCCGGGCAATTATTCTCCCTGAGAACCAATGGTGGTGAGGAATATTGTGCGGCCGTAATCGAATCATCTGTGAATGATCTGAATTGGTCCAAAAAACCTTCCGATCTGCGCATGATTTACATTGCGGGAAATGAACCTTTCAATCAGGGACCGATCGATTACAAGAAAATCCTGAAAATGGCTGCAACAAAAAACATTGTCGTGAATACGATTTATTGCGGGCCTTACGACCAGGGAGTTCGTGAACTTTGGTACGACGGTTCTCTTTTCTCTCAGGGAACGTATTTCAACATTGATTCCGACCAAAAAGTTCCACAGATCAAAACACCTTACGATCAGCAAATCATTACCGAAAACGATTCCCTGAACAAAACCTATGTGGGTTACGGTTCGGCGGGAACTCAGCGTTTTAGCAAACAAGCGGAAGAAGACAACAATGCAAAAATCCAGGGAGTTGCCGTCATGTCGGAACGAGCTGCTGCAAAATCGAACTCCAATTACAAAAATGCTTCCTGGGATTTAGTCGACGGTCTTGACCAGGGAAATGTGAAACTGGACAGTATCCGCGAACAAGACTTGCCTCAGCAACTGAAAGGAAAATCGAAAGAAGAACAAATCAAATACATCGAACACAAAAAGGCTGAACGGATCAGGTATCAAAACAATATCAGCGATCTGTCTAAAAAACGGGAGGCCTATATCGAAGCTGAACTCAAAAAAATCAGCGAATCGGGAACTCAGAAAGATTTTGGCTCTGCAATTATTGAATCCTTAGTTACTACCGCACAAAAGAATGGATTCACGGTTGAATAGTTAGCTGTCTCGCTTTCCTCATTGATTATTCCCTGTGTTTTCTATGTGGCCTATGTGTTAAAACCACACTAGGTCACATAGTTTTTAAGATTCGAATTTTCAAGTCATTCTCCTATCTTTGCCATAAATGAAATTCCATGGTTGAATTTGAAACAAGTATCCAATCCCTCGACTGGTTGAATTACTGGTTTGTAGAACTCACTCCGGATATTTTAGCCCAACTTCCGGGTAGAAAAGAAAAAGGCGATTTTAATCAGCGCCTGCTCATCACTCTGGATTCCAAAATTCAGTGGCAAGCAGGAGTTTTGGCACTTGGTGAAGGAAGCGGATTAATCACCGTGCAGCAAAACCGCTTAAAGAAACTAGGCAAAACCCTGGGTGATTCGGTTCGTGTTCAGTTGGAAAAGGACGAATCCGAATTTGGTGTTCCCGTTGCGGAAGAAATCATCGAATACTGGGATCAGGTTCCCGAAGCTAAAATGCGTTTCGATGCACTTACTCCCGGAATGAAGCGCTATATTTTAAACCATGTCGACACGGCTAAATCAACAGAGAAGCGGACCGAACGAACGCACCTGCTGATGTCAAACTTACTGTTAGCACCTCAAGGAAAGGAAACATTTCGGTTTTTACTCGGCAAATATTAACGTGTTTCTTCATCCGAATCTATTAAATTTGTAATAAAAAAAGTCAATGCGAGTATATTTAGACAATGCAGCA
>NZ_JASLCN010000183.1 GCF_030151805.1 Fluviicola sp. | reverse complement strand
GTGGATTGTATTTGGCATCTTTTCCTTCCGCAAAAAGAATGTAATCGTATGATTCTCCTTTGTAAACGCCGGTTTGAGGATTCAGATCTGCATGATCGAAAGTTTCTTCCCGCAGGATTCCTTTCCTTTTGAAATAGGCTTTATTTTCTTCGATAAATGGAATCGTATCAATGTAAGAAGCTTGTTTCACGCGAGCCGTTCCGAAGGTGTTTTGTTCCGAAGGAAAAGAAAGATCTTCGTCCGTCAATAATTCCATATACGCTTCAAAATCGGGAAGTTCCTGCTTCTTTTTCCAGAAATCGAGCTCCTGGGCAGAAGCAAATAACCTCCGGATTACCAGCGGATGAAAAAAGGAAACGCCGATAAGTTGTTCCATCTCGCGATACCTTTGATAAGCGAAGGGAATCAATTCGGAAACGCGCCAGCTGAGAGTCATTCTCCGGAACACCAATGGATTGATCAGTCCTGCAGCAACTACAGAAGATACATTGCGATTATTATCCGTTAACTGAACATCACAACCTTCCTTCAACAATTCATGAGTCAGACAGATTCCTGCAACACCACTTCCAACGACCAATACTTTCATAGTACAAAAGTGCTTAAAAGTTTACCGGGTTCAAAGAGTTCGATTTACAATTGAAAAGTTAAAAGGCGGTTGAGCAGAGTCGAAAACGACTTTTTAACTCTTGAACGCTGAAAGACCAGAGACTTTAAACGGATTTCCGTCTCTTGTCTTACAATCTCAATATCCTGACATCCTAGACCATCAATCTTACTTCCCAAACTTCGTAAAAGGGATGAATCGCGGAGTTTTGCGTTGATAGTCCGGATAATCCGTGTATTTAGCAGCAGAAATACCTTCCGAGAAATCAGAACTTCCTTTGAAGAGAATAACCAGTAACAAACAGCCGCCCATCGACCAATTGATCCATTCTCCTGTAGATACAACGCTGAATCCGTAGAATAACAACCAAACAGTTTGTTCCATGGCGTAATTCGGATGGCGAACCAATTTCCACAAGCCGGTATCCACGAATCCTTTAGAGTATGGGCCAAGATCTTCTCCGCTTTTGATGCGTCGGTGTTTTTCGGTTTGAAAATTATACTGCTGCTGATCGGCAATGAACTCAATGACAATGGCAACAAGGATTCCTGCCGCAATAACCCAATCCCACAACTGAATACTTGTTGGTGCAAACTCGTATAAGCCGGTAAGAGCCGGAAGTGTAAAGAGGAAAATCAAGGTATTCTGATACGAACAGATGAAAAACAGGTTGAATAACATCCAGACGAAACGATTATTGAATCCGGGTTTTTTACGCAGGATTTCCCAGCGGTAATCTTCTTCTCCGGACCAAAATTTCCAGGAATAAGCGCCTCTCCGTGCAAAATTGTAAGTTAAACGGGCTCCCCAGATACTTACAATAACAGCCATCAAAACCAAACGGGGAGCAAAATCTCCGGCCTGGGCAACTTGCCACACATAGTAAATCGGAATAAGACTCCAGATTTTATCTATCTGAGAGTTGTTTCTGGTAATTTCTCCCAGCAGGAAGCAAACCGCCGTAACGATTCCCAAAACAATTCCCATTTCAGTAAGTACTTCAATTTGAAGTGTATTCAGCGGAGTGCCGAAATAAAAGGACATCAATGGAACAACCACCAAGGTCAACAAAAGGATAATGATCGTAATTAACATGAAGTGAAAGTAGCGATTTAAGTACAGAAGGAATCGCGGAGAACCAAAATTTTGGAAACAGATAAACGCTAAATTGTGAGTTAACCGATTTTCTTGTGAAGTTCTTGCAGAGTGTAAGATTTATTTAACTTGACCAAACGGTTTTGAAGAAAAGATGAAATTTCCGGAGGCGTTTACCAGCCGCCTCTTTATTCCATATGCACTGATAAATAGAGTACTTTGAAGGTTAAAAGCGAGTGCGGTAGCCGAGCAAAAAATCTGTGCATTTGTGGGAAAATTAAGCTTGATGTCCATCGTGATTAATTCCCTGAATTTTACTCTGCAATGGCCAGAACCGCGATGCTGATTTTTGCTTTGGGAAATTGATCCTGAAGAATCCGCACACAGGTTTCAAGAGTAGATCCGGTTGTGACAACATCGTCCACGACGACCAAATGCTGAAAATTTTGTTCTTTTATGGTTCGGAGCATAAACCGGTTTTGCATATTGTCCCAGCGGGAAATCCGGTTTTTCCGGGTTTGACTTTCCGTAAAAGAAGTCCGCTTCAGGAGATCCTTTCTCAGAGAAACTGCCGAAGTCTCCGCAATTCCCTTACAAATGACTTCAGCCTGGTTGTACCCGCGAATAAATTCCTTTTTGGGATGCAGCGGAACAGGAACAAGCGCATCCATATCCGAAAAAGCAGGAATTTGTTTGAGAACCGTTCCCAGTTCTTTTCCGAAATGTAATCCGATTTCAGCATTGTTGTTGTATTTGAGCTCATGAAGAACCCGCTGGGTGGAATTTTGTTGTTTGAACCGGAGTAGCGCATAGGTTCCGGTTAACTGAACACGTCCCCAAAACAATTTATCGAGATTGGTTGCTTCGGGGTAAGTCTCGAAATTGGTGTAAGATAATTCGCTGATGCAAACGGGGCAAATGGCCAACCTGGATTGATTGAATTCGTGTTTGCAAATCAGGCAATTTTGAGGGTAGAGAACATGAAGTAAATCACGCGTCCATTTGTTAAATTTCGAAGAGGATTTCATCAGTGTAATAGTGTTTATTTGGCTTCGCTGACTATCAACATCAGGGTGTTGATAGCCGAATAAATATAATGAAAAAAGAAATTCATTTTTCACCTAATTTTATAGGAAAACCAACTGAAAGTCTTCATACACTTGAAGTTGGACGAATCCGGCTAATTCTTCGATGAATTGCGGATTATGTACTGTGAATATCTTTAGTTGAGATGTTGATAAACTCGCTAAGTGTTCATGTTAAAGGCTTTCAAAGTTGTGGTGTTGAAAACCTCAGGCAATTGTGGATTTCTTTAATTGCGAAAGGAAAGAATTTTGACAATTTTTGTAAGCCCCTTTAAGTACAAAATGTGTCAAACACATGCTACAAATACAAGAGGGGAAACTGACTGAAATTTGAATATGAATACACACTGATCCATGGTTGAGAAATAACCATGGCATAGAAATTATTGACTAAAAAAAATAGAATTAAAAATGGGACAAGTAGAACCAATCTTAGCAGAAAACAAAAATCGATTCGTGTTATTTCCGATTCAACATGAGGATATTTGGTCTTTTTATAAAAAAGCAGAAGCAAGTTTTTGGACTGCAGAAGAGATTGATTTGTCGCCGGATTTAATTGATTGGGAAACGAAACTGACTGACGATGAGCGTCATTTTGTGAAACATGTTTTGGCATTCTTTGCAGCATCCGACGGAATCGTGAATGAGAACCTTGCTGAGCACTTTTTGGCTGAAGTGCAATATACAGAAGCGAAGTTCTTTTATGGTTTCCAGGTTGCTATTGAAAATATCCATTCTGAAACTTATTCGTTACTAATCGACACGTACATCAAGGATACAGCTGAGAAAAATCACCTGTTCAACGCCTTTGAAACGATCGATTGTGTGCGCAAAAAAGCAGATTGGGCTTTACGTTGGATTGACAACGGATCTTTTGCTGAGCGATTAGTTGCATTCGCAGCAGTAGAAGGAATCTTTTTCTCAGGTTCATTCTGTTCGATTTTCTGGCTGAAAAAACGCGGCTTGATGCCAGGATTATCATTCTCTAACGAATTGATTTCCCGTGATGAGGGTCTGCACTGTGATTTTGCGTGTTTATTGTACACCAAGCATTTGATAAACCAGCTTCCAAAAGAACAGGTACAGGAGATTATTCTGAACGCAGTGGAAATTGAGAAAGAATTCGTAACAGATGCATTGCCGGTGAAACTAATCGGAATGAATGCAGAACTAATGGCACAATACATCGAATTCGTGGCTGATCGATTATTAGTGGAATTAGGAAACCCAAAAGTATTTAATACGGCAAACCCATTTGATTTCATGGATATGATCTCCATTCAGGGAAAAACAAATTTCTTCGAAAAACGCGTTGCTGAATACCAAAAAGCAGGTGTTATGTCGAACAAGGAAAACCAAACATTTAGTTTGGACGAAGATTTTTAATTCATTATATTACCAATAACAACAACCCAAATAGAGCGCTATGTACGTAATTAAAAGAGACGGAAGAAAAGAGGCGGTGAAATTTGATAAAATCACTGCGCGCATCATCAAGATGTGCTATGGACTGGATCCATTAGTTTCCCCGGAGGCTGTTGCCATGAAAGTGATCGAGGGAATTTACGATGGAGTAACCACGACCGCTTTGGATAATTTAGCAGCTGAGGTTGCAGCGGCTAAAACAATCGATCACCCGGACTATGCCTTGTTGGCATCCCGTATCGCGGTATCGAACCTGCACAAGGAAACAAAGAAATTGTTCTCCGATGTGATGGAAGATTTATACAAGTATGTTGATCCTAAAACAGGTCAGCGTGCTTCATTGATCGCTGATGACGTATACGAAGTCATTCAGAATAACAAGGATTTGTTGGATTCGAGCATTATTTATGATCGTGATTTCCGTTACGATTACTTCGGATTCAAAACCCTTACACGAAGCTACTTATTGAAAATCAACGGTGAAATCGCTGAAAGACCACAACAAATGTTGATGCGTGTTGCAGTGGGTATTCACAAAAATGATTTGCAACAGGCTATCAAGACTTACAACTTGATGTCTGAAGGATGGTTTACACATGCTACACCAACCTTGTTCAACGCAGGTACACCGAAACCTCAAATGTCTTCTTGTTTCTTGTTGACAATGAAAGAAGATAGCATTGAAGGGATTTACGAGACCTTGAAATCTTGCGCTCAGATTTCTCAGTCTGCCGGTGGAATCGGTTTGGCTCTTCACGATATCCGTGCTACGGGATCTTACATCAAAGGAACAAACGGTACATCCAACGGAATCGTTCCGATGTTGCGTGTATTCAACGATACAGCTCGTTACGTAGATCAGGGTGGAGGAAAACGTAAAGGATCTTTCGCAATGTATATCGAGCCCTGGCATGCAGATGTATTCGATTTCCTGGACTTGAAAAAGAATACAGGAAAAGAAGAAATGCGTGCACGTGACTTGTTCTACGCATTGTGGATTCCGGATTTGTTCATGAAACGAGTAGAAGAAAACGGAGACTGGACCTTGATGTGTCCGCACGAATGTCCGGGACTTTCTGAAACATACGGAGCAGAATTCGAAGCATTGTATACACAATACGAAACAGAAGGTAAAGGTCGCAAAACGATCAAAGCACAGGATTTGTGGTTCAAAGTATTGGAATCTCAAATTGAGACAGGTACACCATACATGTTGTACAAAGATGCAGCGAATACAAAATCCAACCAGCAAAACTTAGGAGTAATCAAATCTTCTAACTTGTGTACGGAGATCATCGAGTACACAGCTCCGGATGAGATCGCGGTATGTAACCTGGCTTCTTTGGCATTGCCGAAATATGTTACGGAAGAAGGAACGTTCGATCACGATAAATTATTCGAAGTAACTTACCAGGCAACTGTAAACTTAAACCGCATCATCGACGGAAACTTCTACCCGGTAGAAGAGGCTCGTAACTCAAACTTGCGCCACCGCCCGATCGGGTTAGGAGTTCAAGGATTGGCAGATGCGTTCATCATGATGCGTTTCCCGTTTGAATCCGAAGAAGCAAAAGCATTGAACCGCGAGATCTTTGAAACGATCTATTACGCAGCAATGACGGCTTCAAAAGATTTGGCAATTGCTGAAGGACCTTACGAAACAATCGCTGGTTCACCGGTATCTAAAGGAATCTTCCAATTCGATATGTGGGGAGTAACTCCTACAGATCGTTGGGAATGGGATTTGTTGAAAGAAGAAGTGAAAAAACACGGTGTCCGCAACTCGTTGTTGTTAGCTCCGATGCCAACAGCTTCTACAGCACAAATCCTTGGAAACAATGAATGTTTTGAGCCATATACTTCAAACATTTACACACGTCGTGTATTGTCGGGAGAGTTTATCATCGTAAACAAACACTTGTTGAAAGACCTGGTAAAAGAAGGTTTGTGGAACAAAGACATGCGTCAGAAATTGATGGCATCGAATGGGTCCGTACAAAACATCAACGAGATTCCGCAATACATCAAAGATTTGTATAAGACAGCCTGGGAAATTTCTCAAAAAGCAATTATCGAGCAGTCAGCAGATCGTGGAGCATTTATTTGTCAGTCACAATCGTTGAACATTTTCATGGAAAATGCAAACTTCGGAAAATTGACATCCATGCACTTCTACGGATGGAAAAAAGGATTGAAAACAGGAATGTATTACTTGAGAACGAAAGCTGCAACAGATGCCATCAAGTTCACAGTAGATAAAGCAGTAACTGAACAACCAGCACAAGTAACGGTTGAAGAGCAACAAGCAGCAATTGCATGTTCTTTGGATAATCCGGATAATTGTGAAATGTGTTCAGGATAGAATATCAGATTAAAACCAGTCGGGGCGAAAAATTTTTCGCCCCGACTGGTTTTAACGTCCTGTGTTGTTAATAATTGTGCCGTTTTTATTATGTTACACACAGTAAGTCCCACGTTAGGTATGTGATGCGTCGCATACCTAACGTGGGACTTTTTCGTTTCAGAGAAAGATCATCGTATAAAAATCACGATTGCATACTAGCGGGGCACTTAAAACGTTAGTACCTTAGCATGATGCACGCTTTACGGGTCGGACTTCTATTGCTAGGTAGCATATTCTTCTGTTGGGTTCAGGCCTGGACACAGGAAAGCGCGTACCGTCAAAAAACGATTCCGGCAACAAACAGCGTCGTACAACTGGATTCCTTAAGTATTGCTCCCAATTCACTCATTGTGCGTTGTGGAAATAAGATCGTGCTTCCTTACCACTATTTGGTCGATTACAGCAAAGGGACTTTTCAGTTGTTTGAATCGTGTTCGGAAGAACTTCAGATTTCATACCGTGTACTTCCGTTTTCTTTCGGAAAAAGCTACCAGGTACGGGATACAAATATCATTTACACCGAAAACAAAGGAGACCGCGATAAGTTCCTCATTACGCCGACAGTTGAACCACTCGATTTAATGGGTGCGAATGGTTTGCGAAAATCGGGAAGTATTTCTCGCGGAATCACCTTCGGAAACCGGCAGGATTTATCCGTCAATTCCTCTTTGAATCTGGAACTTTCCGGGTACATCGCACCGAATTTGCAAGTACTGGCTTCCGTTACGGATGATAATCTGCCCATTCAACCCGAAGGGAACACCAATAAATTACAGGAGTTCGACCAGGTGTTTATTCAGTTGTTCAACAACCAGTTTAAATTGACAGCCGGAGATTTCTGGATCAGTAAACCAGATGGTTATTTCCTTACCTACAGAAAGCGGGGACAAGGTTTAACGGGTGAATATTTCTGGAAAAAAGATAAAACCGGAACGATCAAAACACAAGCCAGCGGAGCACTTTCAAAAGGAAAGTTCAACCGGCAGATCATCCAGGGAGTTGAAGGAAATCAAGGGCCTTATCGCTTGCGGGGAAGTGAAAATGAACCGTATATCATTATTCTTTCGGGAACGGAACGGGTTTATATTGATGGAAGATTGATGAGCAGAGGGCAGGAATTTGATTACGTCATTGATTACAACACTTCCGAACTAACGTTTACAGCCAGAAATCTGATTACGAAGGACATCCGAATCGTGGTTGAATTCCAGTATTCCGATCAAAACTATGCGCGTTCGCTCTTCCAGTTTTCAACAACTGCACAAAGCAAAAAACTGGATTGGTGGGTGAATGCGTATTCCGAACAGGACGCTAAAAATCAGCCGCTTCAGCAAAACCTGACAAATGAACAGAAAATGCTTTTGTCTAAAATCGGGGATAGTTTGCAGCTGGCACGTTATTCCGTGATTGATTCGGTGGGCTACTCGGAAAACCTGGTTATGTACAAACTGATCGACTCTTTGGGTTACGACAGTGTTTTGGTGGCTTCTGTGAATCAGGCAGTGGCTTATTACAAAGCTCAGTTTTCGTATGTCGGGCCGGGAAAAGGAGATTATGTCTTCGAAAAGTTCAATGCTGTCGGACGGGTATACAAATGGGTCGAACCAGTCGGAGGTGTTTCGGTTGGAGATTATGCCCCGATTTCATTGATCATCACTCCGAAAAGACAGCAATTATTTACAGCCGGGGCAACTTACCGCTTCAATGAACGATTGAAAATGACCTCGGAACTGGGAATGAGCAGCTACGATCTGAATACATTTTCAACACTTGATCGCTTTGATGATCGCGGATTTTCCATGCGAACAAAGATCGAACACGACAATCCGTTCGGAAAAGATTCGGTTAAATCCTGGCATTGGAAAAAGCAGGCGGAGATCGAAATGCTGGACCCTTATTTCAGACCGATTGAGCAATACCGTGCGGTGGAGTTTGATCGGGATTGGAATACGCGGAGTATGAATTACAAGGGAAACCAGGTATTGACTACTTTGGGAACCAGTATTGAAAACAGAAACTACGGAAAGATCGCAATCAATGCACAGCAATATAAGATCGGGTCGGATTTCTCCGGATTGCGGACGCAATTCATCACCAATTGGAAGCAAAAAGGCTTCAACATCAACATTGACGCGAGTTACCTGAGTTCGAAAAATGTCAATTCCAATCAGTTCATCAGGCATCGGGAAGATATTTCTAAACAGTTTAAAAAAGTACGGATAGGATACAAGGACGACCAGGAATGGAATCGTTTTGTGCAGGGAGATTCTTTATTGAGTTTGCAATCTTATCGTTTCTTTGATTACCAGGGCTATGTTGCAGTCGGTGATACTTCATCGGGAGAACTACTCCTGAGTTACCGGGAACGGGTGGATGGAAAATCGGACAGTGTGCGTTTGCAAAATGCAGCAAAAGCCAGAACTTTCCGGGTGGAATGGACCAAAAATAACTGGAAGAACCAGCGTTTGTATATTGTGGCGAACTACCGGGAGTTGAAAATTCTGAATGCAAATCTGATCAACCAGGCACCTGAGAACACGACCAACGGGCGAATCGATCACGATATTAAGTTCTGGAAAGGAGCAATCAATCTCACCACATTTTATGAGGTTGGAGCAGGATTGGAACAGAAGAAAGAATTCATTTATATCAAGGTAAACGACGGGCAGGGAGTGTATACCTGGAACGATTACAACAATGACGGAATCAAAGATCTGAATGAGTTTGAAATTGCCGCATATGCAGATCAGGCGAGCTACATTCGCGTATTCACCCCGTCGAATGATTACATCAAGACGTATTCGAATGAATACAACCAATCACTGATGCTCCGTCCGGAACGTGTTTGGGGAAATAAAACCGGATTTAAAAAAGTGTTGGCACGCTTTTCAACGCAAACACGTTTCAGATTGCAGCGAAAAACCAATGTGTTTGACGGAGCACGGGCGTATAATCCTTTTGTGGGAAGTATTGATGACAATTCCTTGATAAGTACGGCAAACGTGATCAAAAACACGGTATATTTCAACCGGACGAATAATATCGGAGGTGGGGATTACAGCTACGAAAGTTCAAAGACAAAAACACTTCTGGCAACCGGATTCGACGGAAGAACGAAAGAATCGCATGAGTTTAATGCGCGGGTTACGCTCCTCAAAAAATTTAGCTTTCAATCCCAGTTCGAAACAGGTTTGAAAACATCTTCGGTTGATTATACTACCGGCCGGAATTATCGTTTGCATTACTGGCAGTTGAAACCGTCGTTTATCTATCAACCGACAACCTCGCTTCGTTTTAGTCTTGACGGACGGGTTACCAAAAAGAAGAATGAAGAGAATCTGGGAGGTGAGCAGGCGGATATTTACGATATCGGAATGACCGGGAAGTTTAACCAAACTCAAAAGGGAAGTTTACAGGGACAATTCAACGTTATCCGGATTGCTTTTCGGGGAAATTCGAACACACCGCTTGGGTTCGAGTTATTGGAAGCGTTGAAACCGGGAGTGAATTACGTTTGGAGTTTGGGATACCAGAGATCCTTATCCAAAAACCTGCAAATTTCGATTCAATACAACGGACGTAAAAGCGAAGGAAATAAAGTCATTCACGCAGGTGGAATGGAAGTGAAGGCGTTCTTTTAACAAGTTCAAAAAGTTAAATAGTTCAAACAAGTTAGTAGAATTTGAACATTTTTCGGACGAATAAAAAAGACCTTCCAAAATGAAAGGCCTTTTTAAACTATATTATTTTCAGATTACTTTTCCTCTTTCGGGAAACCGGCAATCATTTTATCGTAATCAGCCATCAATGCTTCAGCTTCCATGCGTTTTCCGCGTGCAATATCCGCAGCATTTGCGTTTCCGTCTTTCTTTCCTTTCTCTTCTTCGGCGCTATATTTCTCAATAGATTTTTGAAGATTATCTTTCAAATACCCGATAGATTGAGGCATGAACATTTTGGTATACATTCCTCCTGTTTTGTATTCTTTCTGGAAGATCGCCAAAGCGCGTTGCTGTATTTTCGGTTCCTGGCGGGAAGTAAAGAACGTCAATGAACTCAATACCCCTATAGCATCAAATCCCTGAAGCATGTTCGATTTGAACAGGTTTTCATAGTAGCTGATCTGGTCCGCATCTCCGTATTTTGCATAAATCATTGCAACTCCGGCCTGCATTTTTCCGGAAGGTTCTTTCTCCAGTTTTTTTGAAGCTTCCAAAGCTGCTTTATAGTTTACTTTGGAAAGTTGCATCAATGCAGCACTCATCACCGAATAAGATTGATCTTTCTGAAGACTTTCCGTACACAGTTGTTCTAATTCCGGTCCGGAAATCATTCCTGCCAAAGTGGTAATTGCAGAAACACGTACGGAAGAAACAGAGTCATTTGTAGCCAGTTGTTTCAAACGACCGATTGCAGCGGTTTTATTTTCACTGCTCATTTTCCCGATTTTATCAATTGCAGTGGAACGGATGTCCCAGAAAGGATCGTTCAAAGCTTCTAATGCAATTCTGCTTGCGTCCGCCGAACTTGCAGGAACTTTTTGCAAAGCAGTTTTTCTGTGGATATAATGCTTCGAGTTATTCCATTGGTAAGTATACCAGGAAGCATCTTTTTTCTCGTCCATTTTGCAAAGCAACATAGCTTCCGCATCAAAAATCACATTCTTAACGGTTCCTTTCGTCGGAATGCTAACGGTTGTGCTTGCATCATTGAACCAATGACGTGTCGTTGTAGCTCCACGGTCATCATAAACAGTAATATCAACCGGTAATTTGAATAAGCCGAATTCTGCTTTTTGTTTTTGGTTAACTGTTACGGAAACCGTATTGTCAGTAGCATTGGTAGCATAGGAAACTTCCAGAGTCGGGTGACCCTTTCCTAAATACCACTGATTGAAAAACCAGTTCAAGTCTTCACCGCTCACTTCTTCGAAAGCAAGGCGTAAATGATGAAATTCTGCTGCTTTAAATTGATTTTGTTTCAGGTAGTTTTTCAATCCCATGAAGAACGCATCGTCTCCGATGTATTTTCTGAGCATGTGTAAAATACGGCCGCCTTTATTGTACGAATGGCCATCAAACATGTCTTCGCGTGATTTGTAATCAAACCAAACCAGGTTGTGGTATCCACCTTGTTCTGCAGATGCGAAATAACCCGCTGCTTCCTGTAAAGCCTGAAATTCTGCTTCGTCCAAACCATGACGGTGCTCATCCCAAAGGAATTGCGAGTAATTGGCGAAAGATTCATTGACAGTCAGGTTGGACCAGGACTCGCAAGTCACCAAATCCCCGAACCAATGATGGAATAATTCGTGTGCGATTGTTGAATTATCGTTTTCATCCAACAATTCGCGCTGAGTTTTGTACGTAAAATCACCGAAAACAACTGCTCCTGTATTTTCCATCGCTCCTGAAACGTAGTCACGCACAATGATTTGAGAATACTTGTCCCACGGATATTCCACTCCAAGCAATTTGGAGAAGAAACCGATCATAGCAGGGGTTTCACCGAAGATGGCACGTGCGTCTTTTTCCCACTGAGCCTCTACATAGTAGTTTACCTCCATTTTTGTTCCGTCCGGACGCGTATAAGAATCTTTTACAACCTTGAATTCACCAACTCCCATCATGAATAAGTATGGAGCATGCGGCAAATCCTGTTTCCAGTAATCCGTTCTCGTTCCATCTGCATTTTTGGTAGAACTTACCAGTTTCCCATTGGAAAGAGTGGCGTATTTATCTTGTACGGTAATGTAAATTTCCTGTTTTGTTTTGGAATTCGGAGAATCAATGGTCGGGAACCAAACAGAATTTGATTCGGTTTCTCCCTGCGTCCAAATCTGAGGCATTTTATTTGGCTCCTCTCCGCGCGGATTAATAAAGTAAAGACCTTTATCACTTGTAATTGCATCCGAACCACCTGTTTTGCGTTCATCCGGTTTTGCGATGTAGTCGATTACAACAGTGTAGTTTTCATCCCGCGTATAGGTTTTATCCAGCTGAATGGTCAACACATCGTCTTTGTAATCGAAGGTACAGGATTTACCCGCCATGGAAACACTTTTGATCTCCATTCCTTTTGCATCAAGGATTAACTTGTTGGAAGGTGAATAGTGCGGTTTTGCCTGAAGCGTTTCTTTACCGATCAACCACGCTTTATTCCAGTCAAAGGAAACTTCCAGTTTGGTATTGATCAAATCAGTAAGAATCGTCCGGGAAGCGTGATATACTTTTGGTTGATCTTGTTTTGGTTCTTCAACACCAGCTACCGGATTTGACTTCGGATCATTGCTTTTGCTTGCTTCATGCTCAAGACCAGACTTTTTAGGTTGACAAGCTACCAGGACCAGAGCAACCAAATAACATATTTTCTTCATTTTAGGGCAAATATGATTTGTAAATATTTAGAAGAGCAAATATAGAAAACTATGGTTTTTTTACAATCTTTTTCTAGATGAATGGACAAATAGTTCGTATTATTGTCGCAAAATTCTTACAGATGGAAATCGCTAATTGGACATCGGACGGAGAAGTCCTTCATGCTAACAGAGATGGAGTTCATATTCGTTGGGAAGACCAGCAATTTTTTACAATTACATACAAAGGGAAAAAATTTCGCGGAGAGGTGATGTCGAACCGCATGGAGGAAGGTTTGCTTACTCTGAAATTAAATCACCGGGTGTTTGAAGTGAAGAAGGGTGGACCATTGGATGAGCTGATAGCTTCTCTTGGAATGGATAAGCCAAAACTGCGCAAGTTGAAACAACTGAAGGCTCCGATGCCGGGTAGAGTTGTGAGTATTGCTGTTACAGTTGGCCAGTCAATCGAAGTGGGTGATCCGTTGCTTACTTTGGAGGCAATGAAAATGGAAAACGTACTTAAAGCTGAGGGAGTTGGAGTTGTGAAAGCGGTTGCAATCAATCCTCAGGATGTTGTTGATAAAGGCGGTTTACTGATCGAATTCGAGTAGGAAAAATCATAGTTTTTCAATTCAAAAGAAACAGGTGTGCAATTTCATGCGCCATCAAATAAAAACGGCTCCGAAAGGAGCCGTTAGTCTTTATAAAATATATGTTGCTTAATTTTTTTGTGGTGAAAACGCCTTTTGGATAATAGACGGATAAACCGATCCAAATTCTTTGATACACCATTCCCTCAATCGCTGAATTTCCTCTGAGTCAGACATCCATTTAATGGATTTAGACAATTCTTTTTGGAATAATAAGGGGTCGAAACTTACCCGCACCAAAATTTTTTTCGTCAGTTCAAACATGGGGTTCTGTTTAATAATTTCAACTAATATAACGATCCCTTTCCGGTTTTGGTATGAAGGAAATGTTAAAAGTTGCCTATAAAAAAAGCGTGTGCCCGTAATAATCAGACACACGCTACCTTATAGCCAATGTTAAATTTTAATGGAGGTGTTTTTCGATCACCTGGTAAATTTCTTCCGTTGATTTATCGTAAACGTAGATGTACAATTTCATGTTGTCGACGTTGTATTGATCCGGCAAACGATAGGAGTAACTCACAAAATATTTCCCATTGCTTCCTTTGTCAGCATCGGTTAAAACTCTTCCGAAAGTTCGCCCGTCCAGGAATCCTCTCAGAATGTCACGGTGAACATACGCTTCGGCTCTTCCATCAGGAGTATTCGGATCTCCCGGGCTTCCATCCGGATCCAGGTTTCCCGGAACCGTCTGCGGTGCAACCAATGAGTCTTCCACGACACAAATAGCGATAGCCAGTTCTGCACTCAACGAAGCATCCACTTTATCGACTTCCGTATGCAAAAACAATCCCCGGGTAGATGGGAAATAATTCGTGACAGCCTGAATATTGATTTTAAGGGTACTCGCCAGACAAGCATTGGTTTTGTTCGTCATGGTAGAACCTGCATTGGATACAAATTGATTACTTACTTTAGTCCTGTTAACACAAAATCCGGGATTTCCCAGGAAAGTTGATCCGGGAATATCTTGCCCGAAATGTTTCCCAAGCTCAAGGCCTGCATCACAATACAAAACTGTGGGGTAAGCGGCTGACGTTACCTGGAATCCGGTAAGACCTGTTGGTCCCGCATGAATTCCTAATCCGTAAAGGCGTGTAGGATTGGTTGCGATCAAATCTTCCATCAAATTCGTTGAGAAAGGACACTGTACGCATTGGTGACCCGTGAAATCTTCGATCAACACATTTCTGTTTGTGTTGGTATTGGCAGAAAAAGTAGGCCATAAACCTTGTGCTGCGTAGTGAGCAGAATCGCCATCAGGATACAGACTCCAATCCAGTGTGCTGGTAACCGGATTCGACGGATAAGCATTCGTTACTTTGTCGCATGAAGCAATCACTGTTGCAAGGACTGATGCGAGAATAAAAAACTTTTTCATGTTCTAAAATTGTTAATTAGAAACTTTGTGTAAGCGAAACGGTCAATCCGTTTGATGCCGGTACAAAACGACATACTCCACCAACACAGAATAAACCTGCACGTTGTCTACCGTAGTTCAAAGTTACACGAGTTGCATCTTTAATCCAACCGAAAGACCCGATTGCGTAGTGTACCCGCAAATCTTTGTGCGGATTCCCGTAGTTGTATTGATCCATGAATCCGAAGAACCAATTTGGAGAAATATTGTATTCCAGCACTACTGTAACCCAATCACCTTTATCCTTGGAAGTATGGTAATCAAAACCAAGCATTTTTCTATCGGATGTAAACAAAGCCTGTACTTCTGCTCTCAAGCTGTGTTTCTTGTTGATTTTCCAACCGGCTTCCAACACACCAACGTGTGAACTGATCATTCCATGCGCATCTTCCGAAATTTTGGACACGTCATTATTGATAATGATGTTGAAATAAGAAGCAA
Source organism: Fluviicola sp. (assembly GCF_030151805.1). Classification (GTDB taxonomy): domain Bacteria; phylum Bacteroidota; class Bacteroidia; order Flavobacteriales_D; family Crocinitomicaceae; genus Fluviicola. The sequence continues at coordinate 18,289 of NZ_JASLCN010000183.1, read as the reverse complement.
TTAAGTAGAAGTTCTTATTTAATTTGAACGTCACATTGAAATTGATATCCTGCCACAGCAAACTGTCAGACTTGTCGAAAGGATTTCCTTTATACATCACGCGGGAAGAATCTCCCGGCAATCCGAATCCGGACCGGTGTCTGATTGGCAAATAAGCCGTAGAATAATTCACATTGATTGGAATCCCGTACTTTCCGCCACCTTTTCCTTTCGGAATCGTATAAAGCACTTCTGCCTGGAACGCAACTTCCCCCAACGGTTGTGTTGCATACGGATAAAGTGTAGCAACCAGGTTATAGGTATGTGTTTTGTTCATAGCAGGAAGGTAGTTGATAAACAAATCCGCTAATCCTTTTGTTCTGTCAGAACGGTAACTCATATTATCAACAGACTTTGCGGAAACTGAAATCCCCAATCCTTTGCGGGAATACCCCAGGTTGATTAAAGCTGCATGACCTGAATTGTAAATGTATCCGTTGTCGTCACTCGGATCGTTATCCTTATGGGTGTATTCTCCGTTCAGGGTGAATTTCTTATAACGCAAACCGATTCGTCCACTGTAAGCAGCCACGTTTTCCGGCAGTACATACAATTCATTATCGTCTTTCTGGAATTTACTCATGAAAGATCCACCGATCGTAACATCCAAACCACTTGAGTCGAGTCTTGGAATCAGGTCATTGATATGAAGTTGTAAATCCACACCTCTGGTTACTCCGCTGGATTTCTCCACTCTTCCTCCCTGGAAAGAATAACGCTGATTTCCGTAAACACCTTTTAATTGCACACCTTTATAAGGTCGTAAGATCACGCGGGCTCCGTCCATAGCGTTGTCGTATCCCAGATTTCGGTCTTCATAAGCGCGAAAAGCAGTACCAGCTCCGAATTGTTCATAGAAATGTCCAACCGTAATATCTATATAGTCATTCGACCATCCTACGTAGCGCATTCCCAGTCCTGTACCGTCAAATCTGTTCGGATAACCGTTAATTCGCGGAAGGTATGATTCCATCCGGATTCCGGCCTTGAAATGAGAACCGGAATAAAAAACATTCATATACGAGTTCAGAAGTCCTCTTTCTGCAGGCTGGTTGGCACCAATCAACGGATCGGCTTTCAAATATTGAAAGGTGGCTTCCATGTTACCGGTGATGCCCCCCAATAAATTCGATTGTCCGAGTGCTGTGAGCGACCCGGACAATGCACAGATTCCTAAAATCCAATTTTTCATCTATCTGTTAAGGGTTATTTGTGGGCTAATTTCTTGATTTCTTCATACAACTTCTCCTCATCTCCGGGAGCGTAGTTGTTGTGAGAATAAACGATATTTCCTTTTTGATCAATCAGGAACGTATGAGGAACATTGTTAACCCCCATTGCACGTTTAAAATCACCATTCGGATCCATCAGAACCAGGTATTCCCAACCCTTTCCGTCAACATAAACCGGTACCTGAGCTTTTGTTTTTTCATCATCAATACTTACAGCAACCAAAGTTACTCCGGTCTCGGATTGCCAGTCAGGATAAAGTTCATGAATTGTATTTAATTCACGTTTACAAGGTGAACACCAGGTAGCCCAAAAAGAGATCACAATCGGACCTTTAAGACCTAATGCTGCAGTATTCACAGCTTTTCCATTCATGTCAACCAGTTTTACAGAAGGAAGTTGTTTTACAATCAGTTGGTGATCATCCTGAGCTATTGATAAGGTGGAAAACACTAACCCTAATAACAAAAACGCAATTTTTTTCATAGTTTAAATTTTAGCATACACAGTTCAAGTTCCGTGCCGAATACCAAAGATACCTTTTCCTTAACACAATTTTAAGCATGTGTTATCTGATACTCTTGTATTCCTAAAAAATGTTAAGGTGACAATAAAAATTGCAATCCTAAAAACAATGATTTTGATGAAAACTAAACCGTTTAATTAAAAAAACGGGCATTTAAATCAAAAAAATCAGAATATCAGGGGTTCAGGCGTTGTTTTTTTGGCAAAAAAATTGTAATCTTACGAATTGATAGTGTGCCTGATAGTTTGTTTTTGAAAGCATGCCTTTATATATTTGTGAAAACTAGAAAGCTAAATACATGAAAAAAATATACTCCTTATTAAGTCTTGCTTTAATCACTGCTTCAGTTTCTACTGCGCAGGTAGATATAAAGGACTACAATCCGAATTCCGAAACAGTATCAGGAAGTAACCTGAATGGAACAACAATTACCAGAACAGTTAGTGATGATGAATTAATCATTGTTCAGTTAGGAATAGTGAATAAGTCTGGTTCTGATAAGACGTACGATATTGTTCGCGATAAGATCGTTGATGTTCCTGCATGGTCTACGACTTCACCGGCAGAGCAAATTTGCTGGGGTCCTATTCCTCAATCTCCGGATGGAGTTTGTTTAGAGCCGAATTCTGATCCCTGGAGAACTCCAAACAGTTTCTCAATGCCGAACAATGGTTTGGCAAATTTGAAATTTGATATCCATAGTAATGGTCCGGGAACAATTCATTACCGTTTTTACGTGATGGAAGGAACAACAAAAATTGACTCTGTGGATGTTTACTTGACAACTACATTGAGTATCAAAGAGAAAAAGAATGAAGAAATTTCACTTTCCATCTATCCGAACCCTGTAAGTAATGCAATGACAGTTACTACACAAGGATTGAGCGGGAATTTTGATATTAAAATCACAGATGTTCTTGGTAAAGTAGTTTACAATGAGAATGTTAACGGAGTATCTAAAAAATTAGATGTAAGTGATTTCAAAAACGGTGTTTATTTGGTAACAATCCTTGAAAAAGGATCAGCTGTTCAAACACGACGAGTTGTGATCAAACATTAAGAGCTAAAATAAATAAGGAAAGGCAAGGACTTAGTTCTTGCCTTTTTTTGTTTCTGATATTCTTTAAAACACCATTGTTAGTATCCGGAACCAAGTGAACATTTTTTTCCGCAGAACACTTACGCTTAAGCTTGTGCCATCGCTAAAGCTATTGGCGACATGCGATGCCGCGAATTCTGAATGGTCGGAACAAGTCTTGCACGGATAGGATAGCATGTAAATTAAATCTGCGTGACTTAAAAAATCATCTAAACTCTGGGACAAACCATTTAGTTAGATAGTATCCTGATATAGAAGCCAGCTTCGTTTCCGATGACAAAAAAATGGCTTGAATGTATACATCTGTCAAAAACGATTACCTATTCAACCCAAACAACCCGGGATTATTTACGGAGAATTGTTTTTTGATCGTTCTTCTTTGTTTTAAGCCGGAAAGAATACTTTTTTCAACTCCGGAATGCTTTCTACAGCACTTTTGGCGAAGATTAGGAAATCGGAATCCACTTTCAGTTCGGAAGCTTTTGGGTCTACAATTAACTTTTTACAAGAATTTGATACATAATGGATTAATCCAGCTGCGGGGTAGACGTTCAACGATGTGCCAATAACGATTAAGTAATCGGCATCTGCAAGGGTGTCAATTGCTCTATCCATTTCTGGCACATTTTCTCCGAACCAAACCACATGAGGCCGCAACGGATATCCGTCATCACAACGATCATTCATGCTTAGTTCCCAGCCTTCGACAGGGTAGTATTTTGTCTCTTGTTTTGGTCCTGAACTTTTGGAATAACGGATATTTCCATGCAGGTGAATAATAGTTGTTGATCCTGCCCGTTCATGTAAATCATCGATGTTTTGTGTAATTACAATAACGTTATAGTGCGATTCCAACTCTTTGAAAAAATAATGAGCTGCGTTAGGAGATGATTCCAAAACCTGTTTTCTGCGCTGGTTATAGAATTGTTGTACCAACCCGGGATTTGCATTCCAGGCTTCCGGAGTTGCGACTTCTTCAATGCGGTAATTCTCCCATAATCCGTTTGAATCTCTGAAAGTCGAGATTCCACTTTCAGCAGAAATACCTGCTCCGCTGAGTATTACAATTTTCTTTTTCACTATTCTAAATTAACAAAATCAGACCACTTAGCATTCCAATTTAATGATTCATTTACATCATTTTATCATTGCATTAAACTGTGAAAATAAGTTAATTTGATTTCGTAATAAATCAATAAAACATGAAACAGTCATTACTATTAATTGGGGGGATGTTTGCTAGCGCAGTGACCTTGTTTGCTCAGCAGACTCCAGTTTCCCAAACAGCCCAAAACAAAAATGCGGTTCTGGAAGAGCTTACAGGAGTTAATTGTCAATGGTGTCCGGCAGGACATAAGTTGGCAAACGATATTTCTACTGCTAATCCAGGTCGCGTAGTACTTGTAAACGTACATGCAGGAAGTTTTGCAGCACCAGGAGCAGGTCAGCCGGATTTGAGAACAGCAGACGGAACAGCTTTGGATGGATTTTTTGATCCGGCAGGATACCCGGCAGGAGCAGTTCAAAGAACGGCATTCGGAAGCGAAACTTTTCTTGCAACAGGTCGTGGAAACTGGCAGGGTCAGATCAATACGGCATTAGGACAACCTTCGCCGGTAAACGTAGCGATGGATGCAACAATTGATGCGTCAACACGTCAGTTAACTTTGCATGTTGAGATCTTCTACACAACTCCTCAGCCGGCTGGTACAAATCATTACCTGAATGTAGGGATTTTGCAAAATGATTATGAGGGACCTCAAATCAGTGCAACACCAACTTTGAATCCTGCTGCAATGTTGCCAAACGGAAAGTATCTTCACCAACACATTTTCCGCGGGTATATTAACGCTGGCGGAACTTGGGGAGAGCAAATCGATGCTTCTCAAACAGGAGTAATTACAAAGACAATTACGTATACATTACCTGCGAATGTTGGTACTGTTCCGTTGAACATTGGAAAATTGCAGTTTTTCGCTATTTTGCATGAAGGACACAACACATACACTAACAGTAAAGCAATTACAGCTGCAGAAGTTGTACCGACATTAACGAATGTTCCTGCTCCAACTGCAAGTGCTAACAGCATTGTAAATACATTTAATGTGTGCGACGGACAATCAATTACTCCAATCATTAAAGTGGATAACTCCGGAGATGCAATTACTTCTATTAACTTCTCTACAGTTGTAAACGGTGGAACAGCGGTTCCTTTCACGTTTAACGGAAACATCCCGGCATTCGGATCTCAGGAAATCACATTGCCTGCAATGGTGGTGAACGCTCAGGGTACAAATACAGTACAAGTTACAATCACTTCGGTAAACGGAGGATCAGGATCAGTTGGAACTGTTTCAGTTGCAACAAAACCGATTGCAATTGCATCTGTAGCAATGGGCTTGAACGCGATTGTTAAAATGACTACTGACCGTTACGGAGACGAAACGACATGGAAATTGTTCAACTCTTCAAATACAGTTGTAGCGCAAGGAGGACCATATGCTCAGGCAGCTGCAAGTGGTGCTTACCCTCAACCTGATGTAAATGTTACATTGGTAGCAAATGAGTGTTACAAAGCGGTTGTTTACGATGCTTACGGTGACGGATTTGATTCCGGATACGGAAACGGAGATTTCAAAATCACAGTAAACGGAACAACAGTTGCTTCAATTGCAACTTACGCTTCAGGAGCTTCTATGGATGACGCAATGAAAGTGGATGCTACAGCTTCTATCAGCGAGGCAACTGCTGAAATCGGAATGTCAGTTTACCCGAACCCTGCTTCAGGAATCGTAAACGTTAGCTTCGAAGGAAAAGGTGGAGATTATACTGTTTCTATCCTTGATATTTCAGGACGTACAGTTGCTACACAAGTTGTATCAAATGTATCAGGATCAACAAGTGTTGAGATGCCGATCACTTCTTTGCAAGCTGGAAACTACTTTGTTTCAGTTGCTCAGGGTGGATCTTCTTATACTCAAAAATTGATGGTTAAATAATAGATTTCGTTATTTAAGTTGAAAGCCCCGGCTCCATATGGAGCCGGGGCTTTCTTTTTATCCGAACTTTTGGTGCTCTTGTATTAAGATTTATTAACTTTATCGCCCCTTACATTCTGATTATATGGCAAAAGTTCGCAAACAAGACGCATTAGATTATCATGCTTCAGGAAGACCCGGAAAGATAGAGGTTGTTCCTACAAAACCCTATGCGTCTCAACGTGATTTATCATTAGCATATTCACCCGGAGTTGCTGAACCATGTTTGAAGATCGCAGAAAATCCTGCGGACGTTTACAAGTATACAAGCAAAGCAAACCTGGTGGCTGTAATTTCAAACGGAACAGCAGTACTTGGTTTGGGAGATATTGGCCCTTTGGCCTCCAAGCCGGTAATGGAAGGTAAAGGGTTGTTGTTTAAAATTTTCGCTGATATCGACGTTTTTGATATCGAAATTGATGCGAAAGATCCGGAATTGTTTATCCAGACAGTAAAAGCGATTGCTCCTACTTTTGGTGGAATCAACCTGGAAGACATCAAAGCTCCTGAGGCTTTTGAAATAGAACGCCGCTTAAAAGAAGAATTGGATATTCCATTGATGCACGACGATCAGCACGGAACAGCCATTATCTCCGCAGCAGCGTTATTGAATGCATTGGAGTTGGCAAAAAAGAAAATAGGGAGAGTGAAGATTGTGATCTCAGGAGCCGGAGCTGCAGCAATTTCCTGTGCGAAGTTGTACATGGCACTTGGAGCTTCTGTGAACAATATTTTCATGTTCGACAGTAAAGGGCTGATTCATGCCGGAAGAACAGATCTGGACGAGATGAAGCAGCAATTTGCACCGCATAAAAAAGATGCAACACTGGAGGAATCCTTCAAGGGATCTGATGTCTTCATCGGTTTGTCAAAAGGAAACATCGTTTCAAAAGAGATGGTTGCTTCCATGGCTAAAAACCCAATCGTTTTTGCCCTTGCAAATCCGGATCCGGAAATTTCCTACAAGGATGCAATGGCTACGCGAAATGACATCATCATGGCAACGGGTCGTTCGGATCATCCTAACCAGGTGAATAACGTGCTTGGATTCCCGTTCATTTTCAGAGGTGCTTTGGATGTGAGAGCAACCGGAATCAACGAAGAAATGAAACTTGCAGCTGTAAAAGCAATTGCAAACCTGGCAAAAGAAACCATTCCGGAAGAAGTGATTCAGGCATATGGTGAAAAACACATTGCCTTTGGTCGCGAACAAATTATTCCGAAACCGTTGGATCCGCGTTTGATCTATCACGTTGCACCGGCAGTTGCCAGAGCGGCAATGGATTCGGGAATTGCCAAGAACCCGATCACGGATTGGAACGAGTACGAGATGATTCTGAAGAAACGTTTGGGTCTCGACAATAAATTAGTGAGAAATTTAACTGCAAAAGCGCAAAGCAACCCGAAACGGGTAGTTTTTGCAGAAGCAGATAATATCAAAATATTAAAAGCTGCACAAACAGCTGCGGAAGAAGGAATCTGTATTCCGATCCTGCTTGGAAAGAGAAGAGTGATCGAATCTCTGATTGCCGAATATTCCATTGAGATTCCGGGAATTACGATTATCGACGCGAAATCGGATGTGGAGAAAGTGCGTAGACAGGTTTACGGAAAAGCATTTTTTGAGAAGCGTAAACGCAAAGGGATAACGGAATTCGAAGCAATTCAGATTATGCGTGAACGCAATCATTTCGGAGCGATGATGGTTGAATTGGGAGATGCGGATGCGATGATTTCAGGTTTGACCAGAAATTACCGCGATGTGGTACGTCCGGCAATTCAGGTAATCGGGTTGCAGAAAGATGTGAAAACAGTTGCCGGAGTCTATATTCTGAATACGAAAAGAGGACCGATGTTCCTGGCAGATACGACGATCAACAGAAACCCGAATGCGGAACAGATTGCAGAAATCACTGCTAATGTGGCAAAAACATTGCGCAAGTTTAAGGTAACGCCGAAAATTGCATTACTGAGCTATTCCAATTTCGGATCCTCACCGGGTGAAGATTCAACCAAAATGGCGGAAGCGGTAAAAATCCTTCATGAAAACCACCCTACGTTGGTTGTTGATGGAGAAGTACAAGCGAATTTTGCGTTGAATAACGACCTGATGAATGAGAAATTCTCATTCTCAATTTTGGCGAATAAAGAAGTAAACACCTTGATCTTCCCGAATCTTTCATCCGGAAATATTGCCTACAAATTGCTGCAGGAAATTACTGAAGGAGATGCAATAGGTCCGATTTTGGTCGGATTAAACAAATCAGTTCACGTGTTACAAATGGGATCATCCGTTCGTGAAATCGTGAATATGGTAAAAGTTGCAGTTGTTGACGCTCAGACAAAGTAGATTAACAGACAAAACCATGATAGCACATCTAAACGGACGTTTAATAGAAAAAAATCCCACCAATCTGATCATCGAATGCGGTGGTGTGGGATATTTTGTCAAAATCTCTCTCAGCACCTTTTCTGCAATCGGTGACACTGAGTCTGTTAAGGTTTTGACACAGCAGATCATCCGGGAAGATGCACATTTATTATTCGGATTTGCAACTTCCGAAGAGCGCGATGTATTCAATTTTTTGCTGTCAGTTTCCGGAATCGGACCCAACACGGCAATTTTGATGCTTTCGTCCATGTCGCCAAATGAAATTGCGAACGCAATACAAACGGAAGATGTACGTTCTATACAAGCGATCAAAGGAATCGGTGCGAAAACAGCTCAGCGGGTTATTATTGATTTGAAAGATAAGATGTTGAAGGTAGAATGGAATGACACAACAAATATTTTTGCCGGAAACAATACAAATCGATTTGATGCGTTAACTGCATTGATTTCTTTAGGTTTCGATAAGAAAATAGCAGAGAAAGCAATTGATAAAATTGCCTCCGGAAATGAATCTGTGGAAGAATTAATTAAAGGGGCACTGAAAATACTATAAACACTTGGAAAAAAAATTGAACGCTAACTACAATACGAATATGATGCAACTGTTGACCGCGGTTGTTTTCTGTTTTGTATCGCTTGTTTTCTGGGCTCAACCAAAGCCGGATACATCGAATCAGTTACAATTCCCGATTAACAATCCATTGGATCCGACTCAAAACAATCCTCAAAAATTTGATTTGGGTGATCCGTCAGGAGTTAAGAAGAATATTGTCTTTGATCCGATTACCGGAAAGTATATTTTTTCAGAGACCATTGGAAATTCCAATCTGAATTATCGAAATCCATCGATGATGACATTGGAAGAATACCTGGAATATGAACGCCAGAAATCCCTCAAGGAAAACTGGAAGGATAAAATTGATGAACAAACGGAAGAAAAAAGAGCGCTGGAATTTCCGATAAAAATCCCTTCAAAAACATTCGTAAACTTCTTTGGATCAGATGAAATCACGATTCGCCCCCAAGGGTCGATCGAATTGGCATTTGGGGTAAACTCATCCCGGTACGATAACCCGATCTTGCCGGTGAAGCAGCGTAAGATCACCCGTTTTGATTTCCAGCAGCAGATTCAGATGAATTTGGTCGGACAGATCGGAACAAAATTGAAATTGAGTGCAAGTTATAACACGCAGGCTGCTTTCGATTTTGACAACGTGACAAAATTGGGTTATTCCGGAGACGAAGATCAGATCATTCAGCGTATTGAATTGGGTAACGTGAGTTTCCCTTCATTCGGAGCCTTGATTCCCGGATCTCAGACACTTTTCGGAGCGTATGCCAAGTTGCGTTTCGGAGATTTAACGGTGGATGCAATCGGAGCTTCCTCGAAAGGAAAAAGAACAGAAATCAATATTACGGGAAAAGCACAGATTCAACCGTTTGAAGTGACGGCGGATAATTACGAGGCGAACCGGCATTATTTCGTGAACTTATTTTTCCACGACCAGTATAACGCTTCCATGGCTCAAATGCCGAATGTGGCATCTGAAACCTACATTACCCGGATGGAAGTATGGGTTACCAACAGAATTAACAACACAGAGAACTCAAGAAACATTCTTGCCTTTTCGGATTTGGGAGAATCCAAGCCGGAAAATATTCAGGGGGGAGTAATCTCTAACAACCCGGCAAATCCTTACCCGGCAAACGGAGCCAACGATTTGTACAATTACCTGTCCACGGATCAGACGATTCGCGGATTCAACGGAGCTGTTTCGGAACTTTCTTCTCAGGCGGCAGCACCAGGTCCTTTCCTTCAGGCAATTCACTATGAAAAAGTGGAGAATGCCCGAAAATTAAGTGAGTCGGAATTTACTTACAACGCCCTGCTTGGATTTATCTCATTGAGTCAGCCATTGAACAACGATGAAGTATTGGCCGTAGCTTATGAATATACCTACAGAGGAGGAACATTCCAGGTCGGTGAATTCTCTACGGATGGAGTTGCCGGTCAGAATGCCTTGCTCCTGAAATTATTGAAACCGACAATTACAAATCCGACATTGAAGATCTGGGATTTGATGATGAAAAACATCTATTCCATCGGTGCATACCAGGTGGATCAGACAGGATTCAAATTGAATATTTACTATAATAATCCGGAAACATCCGTATTGGCGCCGATTTTCCCGTATCCCGGCCTGGATGATAAACAAATTATCACCCTCGTGGAAATGGACCGTCTGAATGTCAACAATCAGCAGTTCTCGGATGGTTTATTTGACTTTGTCCCGATTGTTTACAATGGGCAAAAGGCCGAAACCGGTGGTACAATCAATACCAGGAATGGTCGGGTAATGTTCTCGACAACCGAACCTTTCGGTGGCGTATTGAAATCGAAGTTGGTGCAGAATGGAATGTCTGATGTCATAGCCAACACGATTGCATACACGGAATTATACGACTCCACGAAAACGGCTGCTCAGCAGATTCCAAGTAAAAACAGGTTTACATTTAAAGGAGAATATCAGTCGTCCGTAACATCGGATATCTCATTGAATGCATTGAATGTACCGGAAGGAGCTGTTAAAGTTACAGCCGGTGGAATTCCGATGGTTGAAGGACAGGATTATACTGTTGATTACAACCTTGGACGCGTTAAAATCCTGAATACAGGGATTTTGGAGTCAAACACTCCGATCAAAATTTCGATTGAAAGTAATTCGGTATTCGGATTCCAGTCGAAGTCCATGGTCGGAACACATTTGAATTATCGATTTAACAAAGACTTTAATATCGGGGCAACCTGGCTCCGGATGATGGAACGACCTGTCACTCAAAAAGTCGATATCGGAAGTGAGCCATATAAAAACAACGTGATCGGATTTGATATTAATTATCGAACCGAATTGCCATTCCTGACAAAGTTAATCGACCTCTTGCCGGTTATTTCCACAAAGGAAAAATCGTTTATGACTTTCAAGGGAGAATTTGCCCATTTGATTCCGGGAACACCGAAAGCGATTTCAAAAACCGGAATCTCCTATGTGGATGACTTTGAAGGAAGTCAAAGTACGATTGACTTAAGAACACAGAGTGCATGGAGACTTGCATCAACTCCTCAGGGACAAACGGATTTATTCCCGGAAGGTTCATTGAAAACATTGGCAAATGGATTTAATCGCTCACTCATCGCCTGGTATTTGATCGATCCGTTGTTTTATGCTTCGAATAACCTGACTCCACAACATATCAAGAATAATACGGCACAGCTTTTCGACAGCCGTATGCGTCAGGTGAAACAAGATGAGATTTTCCCGAATCAGCAGCTGACTTACGGATCAATTCCTACGATTCAGGTTCTTGAATTAGGATATTACCCGAAAGAGCGCGGGATGTATAACTACGATACGACGTTGGTTAATGCGGACGGAACGTTCTCGAATCCGACTGACCGTTGGGGAGGAATTATGCGTTCTTTGACCACGAATGATTTCGAACAGGCGAACGTGGAATTTATCCAGTTCTGGATTTTAGATCCTTTTAACGCCGACGCAATGGTCGCAACGCCAAATTTGAGCGGTGGTGATCTGTATTTCAACTTAGGAAACGTTTCGGAAGACGTACTTGCGGATTCGAGAAAAAGTTTTGAAAACGGAATTCCCCCATATGCAGGAGCAAATTACCCGGTTGTAATTACTCCATGGGCGAAAGTTTCGACGCAGCAAGTTGTTGTAAATGCCTTTGATAACGATCCGGCTTCACGCGTCAACCAGGATGTCGGAATTGACGGATATAAATCTTCCGAAGAGACAACATCTTATTCAAGCTATGTAAACTGGGTTCAGTCAAATCCTAATTTGACCCCGGAAGCAAAAGCAAAAATGATTTCGGATCCTTCCAGTGACGACTACAATTTTTACAGAGACGATCGTTACGATCAGGAGGAGCTAAACATTCTTCAACGCTACAAGCGCTATAATGGAATGGAGGGGAACTCCGCAACGACAGAAATGTCAAGCACGATGAATCCAAATGGTGGTGGTTACCCTACTCAGGCAAGAAACACGCCGGATTTGGAAGATATTAACCAGGATAACAACTTGTCCGAATCAGAAGCTTACTTCCAGTATAAAGTGAGTTTGAGACCTTCAGACATGGTAGTCGGAAAGAACTTTATTACGAGTGTTGTTACGTATCAGCCGTCAGATCAGAATAAGCCTGCTGAAAAATGGTATCAGTTTAAAGTTCCTGTTCGTGAACCGGAGAAAACCATTAACGGAATCCGCGATTTCAGATCGATTCGTTTCATCCGGATGTTCCTGAAAGGGTTCGATGAAGAAGTAATTGTCCGCTTTGCGAAACTGGAATTGGTTCGTGGTGAATGGAGAAAGTATTTGCTGGATCTGACGACACCGGGAGAAGTACTGCAAGTCGATCCGAATTTGACGACATTTAACATCGGTGCATTGAACTTTGAAGAGAACAATGAAAAGCAGCCGATCGGATACCAGATTCCTCCGGGAATTCAACGTGAAATTGACCCTTCTCAGCCACAGCAAAGACAAATGAACGAACAGTCCTTGACTTTGGATGTGTGTAACTTGCAGGATGGTGACGCCAGAGCAGCATATAAAAACGTTCAGTTTGACGTTCGTACATACAAGAAGTTGAAAATGTACGTACATGCTGAGGAAATTACGGCAAATTCGTTACGTGATCAGGATGTAACTTTGTTCGTGCGTTTGGGAACTGATTTTGTAGACAACTATTACGAGTATGAACTTCCTTTGTATCTAACTGCCTGGGGAACAAATAACGCAGACAATGTGTGGCCTGAAGTGAACAACATGGAAATTCTTTTCCAGGATTTGTTAGACTTGAAAAAGCGCAGAAATAATTTACTCGGAGCAAGTGGTTCAGGAGTTGCAGCAAACGTTGAGTATGTGATTATTGATCCTCAAAACCCGGACAGAAGAATCAAAGTAAAAGGAAGTCCGAACTTGCAGGGAATCAAAACGATTATGATCGGGGTACGAAACCCGAAAAAGAACGATCCTAAGCCCTGGCAGGATGACGGACTTCCAAAATGTGTGCAGGTTTGGGTGAATGAGTTGCGATTAAGTGACTTTGTGGATGACGGAGGTTCTGCAGCAATTGCTCAGTTACAGGTTCAGGCTGCAGATTTCGGAAGTTTCTCTCTTTCCGGAAATTATTCGGGAGTTAACTGGGGTGCTGTTGATTCACGCGTTCAGGAACGTCAGCGAAATCAGAAGGTAGGAATGGATTTCCAGACAAACCTGCAATTGGGACAATTCTTCGGAAACAGAATCAAACTTTCTGTTCCGTTCTTCTACGGATACTCTTTGGGAGTGATTAATCCGGAATACGATCCGTTCAATCCGGATATTAAACTGAGCTCATACGAGGCAGGACAAAGAAGAGAGATTGCAAAAGTTGCCCAGGATTATACCGAGCGAAAATCGTATAACTTCCAGGGAGTGAGAAAAGAACGTGCAGCTGGTAAAAAAGCTCATTTCTATGATATTTCCAACTGGACGCTGGGTTATGGATACAGTGAAAACTTCCACCGTGACTTTAATACGAATTACGATCGTACAAAACAGTGGAAAGGAAACCTGGTTTACGCCTATACTTTTGATAACAAACCATTCGAACCGTTTAAGAAAACGAAGTTCATGCAGAAATCGAAATGGTGGGGATTGATCCGTGAAACAAGTATCGGATATTTACCAAAAACGATTGGCTTCACAAATGATATTCAGCGTAACTACAACGAGCGTCAGATCAGAAACACGATCGACACGTCTGCATCAGCGTTCCAGTTCAGACCGGTTTATGTGAAAAATTTCCAATGGAACAGAGGTTACCGTCTTGGATGGGATTTAACCAAAAACCTGAAATTGACATTCACGGCAAACAACCGTTCCATTTTTGACGAACAGGACGGGGAAGTGAACCGCAGAGGAAACCAGGAGTTGTATCGTCAATTTAAAGATACGATCTGGAAACAAATGGGTACTTTGGGTAAAACGATGGACTACACCCATGATTACAACTTCTCATACAATGTTCCGTTCAATTTGATTCCGGCTTTGGACTGGTTAAACGGAAATGCGAAATATTCGGGAGCATACAACTGGCAACGGGCACCTTTGGGTCAGGAGAATTACGGTAACATTATTCAGAATAGCCGAACGATCAATGCACAGCTTCAGGCCAATATGACGAACTTGTACAATAAGATTCCGTTCTTCAAAAAAGTAAATACAGGCGGAGCCGGAGGTAGTCGTCTGGTAGCAAGGCAAAAAGCCGGAGGTGGTACGGATGAAACGAAAACAGATACAAAAGAAAAGGATCCGAAAGAATCGCTGGAACTGAAACCTCCGAAACCATTGGAGGAAATGACCAAGAAAGAAAGACGTCAGTGGGAACGTAAAAAGCGCAAACACGAACGTCAGCAAAAACGCAAAAAAGACAATAAGGTCAATCCGATCCTTGGTTTCGGTGCGCGCTTGTTGATGAGTGTTCGAAATGTTTCGTCAACATACAATCAAACGGATGGAACCTTGTTGCCAGGGTTTAATCAACGGGCAAGTATTTTAGGATTTAATCCGCAATTCAGTTCCGGAATGGGAGGATTTATCTTCGGACAACAGTCTTATTCCGTTACAGGTAAGGAAACAGGATACAATTTTGCTCAAAGAGCAGCAGATAACAGATGGATAGTAGATAATCCGGCTTTGAACCGTCAGCATACGATTACGCACAGTCAGACATTTACAGGACGTGCAACATTGGAGCCGATGAAGGATTTGACGATTGATCTCTCCCTGAACAGAAATATGTCTGAAAACACGAGTGATTTCTTCCGCTACAATGATTTGTCGGAGCAGTTTGAATCACAAAGCCGTTTCCGTACTTCTACATTGACGTACTCAACGATTTCGATCGGAAGTGCTTTTGAAAAACTGTCAGCAGGATATGAATCTGCGAACTTCAAGCAAATGAGAGAAACAACAAAACAGGTTTCAGATCTCCTTGGAAGTTCCAATGCGAATTCATCCGGAAGTTCGGACGGTTACCGTGACGGTTACGGAATTTCCCAGCAGGAAGTAGTAATCGGGGCATTCTTATCGTCTTATACCAATGGAAAAGTAAACAAACGATCGGTGAATCCGTTTGCTTCGATGCCGCTGCCGAACTGGACTGTGAATTACAACGGTCTTGCGAAGTTCGAGAAAATGAAAAAGTACGTGAAGAACTTTGTAATCCGTCACGGATATTCATCAACGGTTACCTTAGGTCAGGTACAGTCAAATCTGAATGCGGCTTTCGATCAAAACGGCTCGCCTACAACGCGCGATTTGAATGATAACTTTATTGCCGGAAGAAATATTCAGACGGTAACGATTGCGGAGCGCTTCTCTCCTTTGATTGGTTTCGATGCAACATGGAACATCAAAAAACAAGGATTGATTACCAAGTTCGAGATCAAGAAAGATCGTTCATCAACGCTTTCCCTGAATAACAACCAGGTGACAGAAGTATTAGGAAACGAGATTGTTATCGGAGCAGGTTATAAATTCCCGAAAGTACGCTTGCCGTTCAAGATCGGTAAGAATAAACTGGAGAATCCGTTGAACATCCGCTTCGACTTTACTTTCAGAGATAACTTAACGGTGATCCGCAAGGTGGTAGAATCTACAGAGCAGGCAACTGCCGGTCAGCGTGTGATTTCCATTAAGTCTTCCATTGATTACAACATCGGTGCGAATCTGATGGTTCAGTTCTATTACGATCAGGTCATTACGAACCCTAAAATTGCTACATCTTATCCAACAGGGAATATGAGCACGGGTATTCGTTTCCGATTTAACTTAGGAGGTTTATAGAATGAATATTCGCGACGCGCGGCCAGGAGATGAAGAGGCAATTCACAGTTTGATCTGTGAATTGGCTTTGTATGAGAAAGCTCCGGATGAAGTCATCAACACCGTTGATCAATTGCGGATCGATCTTTTCGAAGATTCCGTTTGCGAAGCATTGGTTGTGGAGCACGAGACCCTGCAAGTTGTTGGTTTTGCTTTGTTTTACCAGTCTTATTCCACCTGGAAGGGGCGCTGTTTGTATCTCGAAGATTTTTATGTCAAACCGGAATTCCGAAGAGGAGGAATCGGTTCCGAATTGTTTTCCAAAGTAGTAGCCATCGCCAAAGAACGCGGAGTAAAACGCATGGACTGGCAGGTTCTGGATTGGAATGAACCGGCAATCGGGTTTTACCAAAAGCACGGGGCAATTTTGGATGGAGAATGGGTAAATGGTCGTTTGTTCTTCTAAGTTCTAAAATTTCCGACTAAATTCGCTTTATGATATTGCGTTCCTTTTTGAATAATCGTCCGATGGTTTTGCTTTTGCTGATTCCATTGGTTGTTGGTTTTCAATTTCTGAATGTGCATTTTCAATTTCACAGCATCATTGAAGTGGTGGATCTTGGATTGTGGGGGAAAACGAGTTATTTAAGCTATTGGTGGACTTCCATCCTGGCATCCGTTATTGTTTTGGCAAATGCGGTTCAGCTGAATTTCCTTTTCAATCAGCACGAATTCCTGGACAAGAACAATTACGGACCTTCCTTGTTTTATGTGGTTCTGATGAGTCTTTCGCATTCCTTTTACCAGGTTGATGCGGTGTTGATCAGTCATATATTTCTACTTCAGTCTTTGCGTTTGCTATTCCGCTTAAAAGGAAGTGAAACGACCCTTCAATCTTCTTTCAACAGTGCTTTTTTCATTGGATTATCCGCTTCGTTTCTTCCTCCGAGTGCGGTATTGATCGTTCCGCTTTGGTTTTCTGCATGGGCACTGCATCCGTTTAGTTTCAGACAATGGTTGTTGATGATTATCGGATTTTTGATCCCGATTGCAAACGGTTTAGCTTATTGGTGGATTTCTGGTCACACGATTTCCGCCCGGATTTTGAAGCACTCGTCTTTGATTAAATACGAAGAAGTATTCTTTTACGGAACATCTGCGGCAATTGTCATTTTGTTCCTGCTGAGTATTATCGGAATTCAGATCCGTGTGCGGGTGAGTAACATTCGGTTCAAAAAATTGAACCGTGCTTTGATCTGGGTTTTAATCGGGACATTGCTTCTGGGAGTGGCGGAAATTATTATTTATCAACAATCCGAATGGATCAGTTTGCTTTTCATTCCCTTGAGTTTCTTCTTTACGTTTGCCTTTATCCACCGGATCTGGCAGCGGGTAGCGAGTATCTTTTTTTACCTTACCTTACTGATTGCTGTTGCTAAATTTTTCCTCATTTCATACATGGTTGTCTGAGTAGATTGACTAACTTTGTTGCCATTCATGAATTGACGGGCTTCCGTCGCAAAAATAGATCAATGAAATTTGGTGTTGTTACCTTTCCGGGTTCCAATTGTGATGAAGACATGGTGTATGTCCTTGAAACAATTATGGGCCAACAAGTAGAACGTTTATGGCATAAAGATACGAACCTGAAAGGGGCGGATTTTATTGTGCTTCCGGGTGGATTTTCCTACGGGGATTACCTGCGTTCAGGTGCTATTGCAAAATTGTCTCCGATTATGGGAGAGATTATGAACCATGCAGACAAAGGCGGTTACGTAATGGGAATTTGCAACGGTTTTCAGATTTTGACGGAAAGCGGTTTGTTGCAGGGAGCTTTGCTACACAATAACACCCAAAAGTTCATTTGCAAAAACGTACATTTGAAACCGGCAACATCCAATAGTGCGATCACTAAAGGATTGGATGGAGCTCGTGCATATAAAATTCCGATTGCTCATGGCGAAGGAAGATTCTATGCCCAGGACGATGTCATGAAATCAATTTTGGATAATGATCAGGTATTGTTTCATTATTCGGATGAAGAAGGACAAATTTCCGACGAAAGCAATC
>NZ_JASLCN010000259.1 GCF_030151805.1 Fluviicola sp. | reverse complement strand
TTTCCGGCAGGCGGTCCAGTAAACTTGGTGGCGGATCGGGAGCAAACAGGCGCGGACGGATATAAAGGAACAGTGCCAATGCTGCGCATAGCAATGCAATTAACACAACTTTATTTCCAACACCCTCTGTCTTCATTTAACGTTTTGTAGATACCAGATAAGCTGTGTTTACCAAATCAAGTAAGTATTTTCCCGCATTGTCAAAAGTTCCTTCAAAACTGTATGTCAGGTTGTAAGTTGTTTTCTGACGGGTTGTTTTGGAAGAAATGACTTCGATTTCTCCTTTTTTTCCACGCATGGAAGCAAGTACATTGAATCGGTGGTCATTCAGGATAGATTCCGGCAAGCGGTTAATCATATCCCCCAAATTCATGTATCCGTAAATGGACCCGCTTTTTGCAGCATTTTTCGCTTGTTTTCCGTTCAAGGCGTCAGCACCGTATCCGTTGGAATGATTCTTTGCCAGGTCTTCGTCGTTGGTGAAAATGAACAAGCCGTTTTTGTTGATCATATAAAGCGGCACAGAATTCAGGATCGCCTCTTCGTAAACCCAGTAATCGCCCATGTTTTTGAATTGGGTGGTGATTCTGGACATGTGTTTCAGGATTTTATTCGGAATATCCGGACGAGCCGTTGTGAAACCTAAGGTAAAGATCGGCATGTCTTCTTCTGCTTCGATTTCTTTTTCCCCGTATTCGAAGGTTTCCTCGTCATAGAAGAAATCGATTCGTTTCGTTTTCACACGCTTGATTCCGTTGAAGGTACCGAACATACTTCCTTTGTACGTATTGAAAAGCTCATCTGTATTGATGAAATCATTTAATAATTCAATCGTCAGAACGTTGGCAGAAATACGCGCATTTTTTTCTTCGCTCAGAATCGGCATAATCACCTCGTATGCTTTTTCGTACCCTTTTTTCAGGTCGATCTGGTAAGTGAAGAAACCTGTATTGTTCTTCGGAATGTACTTCAACACATTCTTATCGAATTTCGCACTGTTCAATTCCTGGTAAATGCTTCCCAGACCTTCGCCGTAGTTTGCTTCTACTTTCAGGTCAATGCTTTTCTGATTGAGAACAATATCACCCAGCATCACGTTTCCGGTATACAATTCATTCAAGTCACGGTATAAATCCGGGAACATTGCCTGCAAATAGAAAAGGCTGTTGGTGTTTTTGAAATTGCGGCTGTTGTCCAGGTAGAAAATTCCATCGGAAGTATGCGTCAATTGAGAAGCTAAACGACTGTCGATTGCTTTCAGATTGATTTTCTTCACGAACAATTCTTCGGTCACCAAAAACAAGCGCTTGCGGGAATATTCGGACTCGATACTGTCTCGCAATTCATAGTAGTTCTTGAACATATCGTTCATTTCATCTACCGCTACCGGAGTTTCCTCTACATCTTCCTCGATGATTTCTTCTACTTCATCACCGTCTTCGTTCATTGCCGGATCATCAATGGAAATTTCTTCATCGTCATACGTATCCATTTCCTCGTTGTAGTATTCATCTTCGGTAGACCACGGAAGTTCAAATCCTCTTGAAACCCAGATAGAATCTGTGATTTCAGTCAGTTTTTCCTGATCAGTATCCACGCGGATCAACAAACCGACATTTCCCTGAATCATCAGGTGATTGAAGTAATTATTGTAATATTCCGTTCCGGGAACCAGGCTTTCTTTCCGGTCAAAATCATCAAATACAGTGAAAAGCTTTTCTTTATCTGAAATTCCGAATGTGAACCCGGAGATTTCAAATTCAGGATTCTTCCCGTAAAAGATATTCATCTTCTGATTGAAGTCAATTCCTGCATCTTTCAGGGTTTTTCCCTGGGTTGATCCGTCAAACAATTCAGATTGCAGTTCAGTCATGAAATCATAAGAAACCAATTCATCCATGGAGACTTTCTGAAGAATGGAAATATTATTCAGGCTAAAGACAGTAACTGCATCTTTAGGGATAATATCTTCGGATTTTTGACCCCAGGAAATTGCTCCTAAAAGGCTTATCGGAATTAAAATTTTAATCTTCATATGAGGAATGAATGAACGGATTCTATACGAAAGTAAAATCATTTTTTGAATTGATTATGCTATTTCGGCTATCAACCGGTATTTGGTTGATAACTTGTGTTAAAATAAAAAGAAATGCGGAGTTTTCCCGGAAACTAGTTGGAAATTGTAATGGTATTCTTAAGAATTAAAGGGTTTGTTGCAACGGAATAGGTGCTCGATTTAATCAAAACGGCAGTTTTAGTTGGAGAGATCTGAGCCTGGCCGTTATCACATTTCACGACTGCTTTGTCAAAACGGGAAACCGAAATGTATTTACCTTCCTTTAACTTTTCCTGGTCTTCTGCTTTGAGTTTATGAATCACACTTTGGAAATTGGGGTTGATGCGCGTCAGAACCTTTCCGTCCCAAGTCAGCCAGTTCTCATCAAAATCCGCATTGTTCTTGTCCTTGCTTTCTTCTTTCACAATTTCGCGAATTCCGTTTTGCAGATCAGCAACATTGTCAAAATCGCAGGAAATTTTGAAGATGAAATCATCGTAATTGGCTTCTACTTTTACATTTGAAACTCCTTCTTTCTCTTCCAGTTTACTTCTGTAGAATTCAATTTTTTCCTTGATTTCAGGGAGTTTCGGGACGCGTTTTCCTTCCACGCTGTCGAGTGCAAGAATGGAATTGATTCTCACTTTGCTGGCGCTCATATTGACGGTGTATTTGTATGTACCGCTTCCGTCAGCATGCAGAATAATTTCATCAAAGATATCTACACAAGAGGACAGTGTAAGAATCAGAAAACCAATTAGAAAAATACGCATAAGTCAATTTCAAGTACAAAAATACGGAACTACCCGAATCAAAAACAGTACCAGAAGCATATTTATTTTCTATTGGAGGAAATAAGCTTGGTTTTCAGTGACGGTAAAAGTGGCCTTTCGTCCGCAGATAAAGGCTCTGTTGTCGGGAATATGACCAACCGGAGCTTGGAATGCTATTGGAAATGAGCGGAACCGCGTGTGTTCTGAAATCAATTCTTCGATGGTCCATTCGGTTGCAGTGGCGGTGTCTTTCAAGTCGGTCATTCCCCCAATGATTAATCCCGAAATCCGGTCAAAAACGCCGGCCAGTTTGAAGGCATTTAACATTCTGTCGATGTGATAGATTTGCTCTCCGATGTCTTCTATAAATAAAATGGCGTGTTCATAATCCGGAGAATACGGTGTTCCGAGCAAGGAATAAAGAATGGACAGGTTTCCGCCAACAACTGTTCCTGTTGCTATCCCAGGTTTGTTTGCCGGATGAGCTTGCCAGGTATATTCATTTTCTGTCCCGTTCAGAACGTGCAGCAGGGATTCCAGTGCTTCCGGAGAATTTTCCCGGAAATTGAGCGGCATAGTGGTATGAGCCGTTTCAATTCCCAACTTTAGTCCCAAACAATTGAAATTGGTAATGTCGGAAAAACCGAGAATCCATTTCGGTTCGCGAAGCAGGTTTGCCCAATTTACCAGGTCGAATAAACGAATGGCTCCGTAGCCACCGCGATTGCATACAATTGCTTTCACATCCGGATGGTCAATTGCCCATTGCAGATCATTGGCCCGTTGTTGATCGGTTCCGGAAAAATAACGGAATTCACCTGAAGCATTCGGACTTACCAACACAACGAATCCTTGTTTTTCGAAATACGCTTTGGCAAAATCGATGTAAGAGGCATCAATTGCTTTTGCGGGAGAAACCAATGCAATGGTATCGCCCGGAACAAGTTTCGGAGGAAATATCATGCACTAAAAGTAATGTAAAATTGAAAATGTAAAATGTAAAAGGGAGAATTCAAGATTGAAAAATAAGGTGGTGACTGAGCGTAGCTGAAGTCCCGCTCTTTTCAATTATCCTTTTTCAATTAACTATTGATTGGTCCCATTACGACCATTTTTTCCATAGTCGGTGTCGGGCTTCCCCCCATTTTTTCAAGAGTGATTGCAAATGCTGTAATATTCTGAGCGTTTACGTCAAACGGTTCGGTCATTTGCTCCACTTCATCGTAGTTGAAAAGTCCAACAGAAACCGGTTTCCCGTCTGCTATTACCCAAAGTTGGTATTGCATATTTGCAGGTGGCGGAGTTATTTTTTCGGCGTGCATCACCGCTTTTTTCATATCTGAGCTCCACATCACTTTTACCGAAGCCGTAGGTTCCATTGCAGTGCCATTCATCATAACGGTCTGAAGGTTTTTTCCAGTGAGTACTTCCTGTACTTCCTTCAGATGATCTTTTTCAAGAATCATGGCCTGTAAAACCTGATCATTTTTCAGACGGTCTTTCTCCAAAGAGGCTAAAGCCGAATCCAAACGTTTTGCTTCGCGGTTTGATATAAACCAAAGTGCTCCGATTCCAAGCGTTAAAATCAAAGACGCAGCGGCCATCATTTTCCACATCGGACTTACTCCCTTAACTTCAGGAGTAGTATTCATCGGAATGATTTTCGCTTCCTGCTTTGTTTCCTGATTCGGGCTGCTTTCCGGCTTTTCCTGTGGGATCTGAGCAATTGCCTGTAGAACGGAATTTCGAACGGCAGGATTTGGAGTTTGCGCGTTTTCCAACATCATTTCTTCACAACGCTTTTGAACACGGGCAAATTCCTCCCGGATTTCCGGATAGATTTTGGAAAGACAAGCTACTTCCTGCATCTCCTGTTGGGAAGCAAGACCGAGCGTTACCGACTCCAAAATTCCTGACGCTATGTATTCGTTTATATCCACAATATCAAAAGTGTAAACCATTTTCTCAACTCCATCATGGCCATCCGCGAACGGGTTTTCACAGTTCCGAGTGGTAAATCCAGCTCATCTGCTACTTCCTGTTGCGTGTACCCCTTGAAGTATAAGTATTCAATCATTGTCTGTTGTTCTGCAGGAAGTCGGTCTACCAATTGTTTTAATCCGATAGTTCCCACATTCTGCTGAACTGTTACAGAGCTATTTACGCTTGTTTCCAGAATTTGGATTTCTGACTTGGCTTCTTTTTTTAATTTTCTCAATGCATCAATAGACGTATTGCGTGCTATATTGAGCATCCAGGTGAAAAAACTGCCTTTGGTATCATCATACATCTGGATATTTTTCCAGACTTTGATGAACGTGTCCTGAAGAACATCCTGAGCAATCGCTTCGTCAACAATAAAACGACTGATAACACCATTGATCGCACCACAGTAACGATCATAAACTTCCCCGAAGGCGTTTTGGTTTCCGGCCTTTACCTTGTGAACGAGGTCAGTGATTTCTATGTTATTCAATGAATCCAACGAAACGAATGTAGCGAAATAAATTTAATTGAAAAGGTAAAAAAACAAAGAGAAAAAACGAAAACAGGATTAATTGACTTCCCTGTATTTTAAAAACGGCCCGAATGCAAACCCTGTCAAAGTAGCGGCAATTAATTTCGGATATTCGAAAAACCCCGATAAAGAGACGATTATAAGGCCAAAGACCAGGAAAGAAATTCCGATAAATTTCCAGGAAGAAAATCCAATCCGGGGCTGAAAGCCGGTAAATAGGTAGTAGGCTGAGTAGCCGCATGTGAATACAGTCAAGCCACAATTGAAAGATGAACTGAAGAAAGCAGCACTAAGTCCTCCGGTAATGAGTATGCAAAAACTGAGTAGTGCAAAACCGGCAGAGGAGGTGTTTTTTTCAATGCTGTAGGCAACAACTGCAAAAGCCATTACATCTATTAGTCTTAACAACAGGTGGATATTTACAAAGGGGTAGGTGAACAGGCGATACCATTCTCCGGTTTGCCAAACCGTGTTTGAAATTGCCCATTGGAAAACAGAAGGCTCTTCTTTTACCGTAAAAATATTGGGATCGTGTGCAATTTCAACAAAGAAGAAGACCAATGTTAGCGTAAGTAGTAAAGCCGTTACAGGAGTTTTTCGAACGTGTTGAAACAGCAAATCCAAACCTGAAATATCGAATACTCCGGTTTGACTCAATTCGTAAGAGCTGACATTTCTTCTGAAGAGACAAAAAATTAAAAAGTAGACTACATTCAGAGAAATGGCGATACCAAGCAGCCATTGATGTTCTGTTTTGAATCCCGGTTGAAAGGAAGCTTCGAGTTTGAAAATCCTTTTTGGAACGGAACCTTTGTAATCCGTGTCTTTCAGGGTTTTATGAGCGTATTCCAGGTCTTCGGATTGTTCCAGTGGAATCAGATACCTTGTTCCCGGCCATAGGTTTAAGGTATTATTGACTTCGGTCATACAATTCTCATGTACTTTGTTGAATATTGCGCCTTTTTCTGAGTCACTTTCTTCGTTATCAATCATTTCAGAGTCTGAAAACAGCAGCCAGAGCTCCTCTTCTTCAAAATTTACCAGGGCATAGGACAGAAAATCAACTTTTGGATTTTTCCCCGAAGTATATTCCTGGAAATCTCCCAGATAAGTCATCGTTGCCTGCGGAATCGGCCCGGTGTATTTCCAGACGGTATTTTTTGCAGAGAAATCAATTTCAGATAAATCGTGTATCTCGCGTTGATCCATTTTCATGTTTTCGTATGCAATTTGAAAAGAAACTGCCGGAAATGTCATAAATACGATTGCTAAAAGCGAAAAGAGGTAATTGTTGTCGTACCGTTTGCTGAGGAACAATTTTAAACGGTGGTGAATGATCAGGAAATAAACACCACATCCAAGGAAAAAAGGAATCCAACCGATTAAAATTCCCTGGTTGATTTCCATGTCCGTTTTGTTCAATAACCAGTTTATCAGAAAACTAATCAGAAGAGCCAAACCGGAGGAAAGGAAAGCGGGAATAAGTAAAAAAAGAAGCGCCTTTTTGAAATTCATATACATGAGGACTTAGGTTCACAAAGCTAATCTTTAATCAGAAGATAAGAAATGTGTTAAGACTCTTTAACTGCTTGTAAGAACAAAGTTTTAATGCCTGAATTCAGTCAATAAATTAGTACCTTTGCATTTGTTTTAAAATTCCTTTTAATCGATTTTAGGCTTATGAGTCAGAAGTATAACGAGTATTCAGGATTGAATTTGCCGAA
>NZ_JASLCN010000156.1 GCF_030151805.1 Fluviicola sp. | reverse complement strand
AGCACACAGAAGGTCACATAGTTTTTTTAATGTTTATGTAGCTTGGTGAGTTTTCTACATTATTACCAATCAATCGCACCCTCAATCATTTATTTTGTTCGATATCCCAAGCTGCGCCAACTGCGCTAACGCTTGTTAAAAATCAAAAGCTTCGCTTTCTCTTACCCCATATTGGTGAAAATCTGTTGTACATCGTCGTCGTCGTCGAATTTATCCATCATTTTTTCGATATCGATTAGTTGCTCTTCCGTAAACTCAACCGGTGTTGTAGGGAAACGCTCCAGGTTTGATTTAAGCACTGCAATTCCCCGTTCTTCCAATGCCGAACCCAGTGTTCCGAAAGCCGTATAATCTCCGTAAATGAAGATTCTGTCGTCTGTCACCTCAATTTCTTCGCATCCTGCGTCGATCAGCTCCAGTTCCAACTCTTCCGGATCAACCGATCCCGTATTTTCCAATTCGAAAACAGATTTTCTGTTGAACATGAATTCCAATTGCCCGTTTGGTACAACACCTCCACCGGCTTTATTGAAATACGATTTTACGTTTGCTACCGTACGCGTAGGATTGTCTGTTGCACATTCCACATAAACCAGCACTCCGTGAGGTCCTTTTCCTTCGTAATCGACTTGTGTAAATGCCGCAACATCTTTTTGGGCTGCACGTTTAATTGCCGCTTCAATGTTATCTTTCGGCATATTCTCGGCCTTCGCATTTTGAATAGCAGTCCGCAACTTGGCATTCGTAGTCGGATCCTGTCCTCCTTCTTTTGCAGCCATTGTAATGGCTTTACCCAGTTTCGGAAACAATTTAGACATTTTGCCCCATCGTTTCTCTTTTGCTGCCCTACGATATTCAAATGCTCTTCCCATTTCTTTCTTATTTAGATTGTCGCAAAAATAATCAAAGATGTTTTAATTGAAAATGGAGAATTAAAAAATTGAAAAGATCCTGAGAAGCGAGACTGACATGAGAGGCAAGAGCCAAGATTAAAAATTCTTTTTCCTGATTCTTATCTCTCCCGGACTTGACTCCTTTTCAGTTTTCAATTTTAACTTGTTAAAAAGTTAATATATTTACAAAATGAAGCTCAGAATGGTAATTTTCATTGTCTTTAGCTTGATCCTTTGTTCTGCAATTGGTCAGAATCTGACATTTCACCGGCCTGACTTCCAAACAAAAACCAGCCTGGTTTATTATTATTTCTGGGAAGAAAATGAAGATGGCACCATTGCACCTTCCATGATGCATACTCCTTTCAGTTTAAACCGGATCATCCTGATCGACCCGGCAAAATCTTCCAAAAAATGTACACTCAGCGATTCGGTGTTCATGCGAGAAGTAGAGCACATCGGGAGAAGCTACAAACAAAGCAAACTGACTTTCAAGAGGCGTAAGCAGCACCACAAATTCTTCTTCAGAATTACCTTCCCTGAAAAACCTCAAACGGTTGTTTACATCAAGCGAAAAGGGCAATGGCTGAGTTACCCGATGTCGTTGGTATTGAATTTTGATGTACAGCCATCCGGAATGCTGCAATTCAAATATGCCGGATCAGAGATTCGCTTCGGAAATTATCCCTCTATCGTTGTTTCGCATAACACTTACCGGATTTATTCGTATTTCAAAACGGAAAACCCGGAAAAGACAAAACCGTTCTATCAGCATTTGCTCGCATTCAAAGGGGAAGAGTTGAGTCAGCAACTGATCCTGAATCAACTGCCGAAAGCAAAACGCTACCTGGTTTTCGTCAACGGATACCGCGGTCCGCGATTCGACAAGCAGGAAAGCCGAAATGAAGTCTATATGAACGACCGGACCAATTACTGGTTCAAAATAGATGACCGTTTCATTCAGCGTTTGCATCCCGACACCAGTTTTTACCTGGACGCAAGTTTCCCGGTACGGACTTCGAATCATTATTCCAAACTGAAATTTGGCTGGAGTTATATCCGCTCCGTGAAAACCAGTCCTTCGAAAAAAATTGCAAAGAAGTATTCCCGCCTGAATCAGAAAATGAATCCCCAGGGGTTCGATTACCGCTACCAAAAAGGAGTGATTGCCGGAAAAGCATTTCTGAACCAGATTCAGAATACTCCGAAAAGTTACCTGGTAAAAGACACGATTGATTTTGTCTGCCACAGCATGGGCTACGCTTATACTTTGGGTCTGATTGAAACGATCAGAGACCAGGTTGTACTTGGAAAAATCTATATGCTTGCCCCGGAAAACGCAGGTTACAAAGGTTTGGACTGGAATCTTTTTGAAGAAGCCTGGCAATATGGTTCCAACCTGGGACAAGCAACTCCTGATCCGCTTTGCTATCAGGATGGTGTAGCTCCTCAAACGGCTGTTTCCGGAATTGATTCTCTGAAAAGTTCCTGTGTCGGGCGGGTATTTGCACCACCAAACTGGCCTAACAAACATTTTGTGCATTCGCACATGGTTTACAGCTATGACTGGATTTTCGACCGGATTCGAAAAGGAGAACCGGGATATATTCATTAATTGCGAATTACGAATGATCCATTCGCTCTTACGGGTTAAAAAATGTCAACACCGAAGAAGTAAAGATCAAAGCGCTGATTTATCTTTTTCAAATCGTTAATTTTGAATTATGGATTACGCACTAGAATTACGCTATCAGAATTTAGCGAAACAATTGGAACCGACTTTTGGTCCGGGCCTGGATTTACAGGCTATTCTGTTCCTGATTGGCGTTGAAGAACTGGGAATAGGATATAAAATTTTTAAGAAACACGAGAAAACCGATTTGATGCATATTGCAATCTGCACCTTATTGGAACCTTACGGATATTATGAGTTTAAAGGAAGAGATGCCGATAATTGGCCTCACTTCGAATTCGTGAAAGAACTCCCTCCACTAGACGAATTGGAGCAGCAGGCTTTCATGAAAGAAGCCATTTTAGAATACTTTGAGCATCACGGTTATTCGACCAAAGATGTGCAGCCTTAGATTAGGCAATAGTGAATAGCAGAATAGGCAATAGTTTCTAATTACTGCCAACAAAAAATCACTATTGACTAATCACTGATGTCTATTGGCTTTTCCCTCGTTACTTCGCTCTAACGTTTGTCGTAACGCCGGTCTTCAAAAGCTATCGCTTTTTCTTATATTTGTTCCACATTAAATAAAAACTATGGATTTTTGGGTTCGCGCAGCTCAGCTGATTTTATCTCTTTCTCTTCTCATCGTATTACATGAGTTCGGGCATTATCTGCCTGCAAAATGGTTCAATACGAAGGTTGAGAAATTCTACTTGTTCTTTAACCCGTATTTCTCGGTTTTCAAGAAAAAAATCGGTGAAACGGAATGGGGATTGGGATGGATTCCGCTTGGTGGTTATGTGAAAATTGCCGGAATGGTGGACGAATCTATGGATAAAGAGCAATTGGCACAACCTGCACAGCCCTGGGAATTCAGATCGAAACCGGCATGGCAGCGTTTGATCATTATGTTGGGAGGAATCATTGTAAACGTCATTGTTTGTTTTGTGATTTACATCATGGTGCTGTTCGTCTGGGGAGAAGAAAAAATTGACCAGAGCAAAATGGTAAACGGAATGGCAATTCATCCGTATATGGAGCAATTCGGTTTTCAGCAGGGAGATAAGGTTCTAACTGTTGACGGAGAAAAACTGGATGCACTTCAGCAATTGGGCGGAGAGGTTTTGATTTTCAACAAACGCCACTTCAAGGTGCAGCATCCGGACGGTAAAGTAGAAACAATCGTACTTCCGGAGGATATCGGGAATATGATGTGGCAAAACGGAGCAGAAAAAGGTGCTTTCGATTTCAGGTATTTCCTTTCCAGGGTAGACAGTGTTGCACCAAAAACCCCGGCTTCCAGAATCGGGTTGAAAAAAGGCGACAAATTCGTTAAGCTTAATGATAAAAGTATCAGGTTCTATGATGAGTTTCAGTCGGAACTTTACCATAATAAAGGGAAGAAAATCAACATGACGATTTTGCGCGACGGGAAAGAGATCGAGAAGGAAGCTTATATCGGGATGGACGGAAAAATGGGTGTTAACTTTAAGAAGTTAAGCATCAGTCCTGATACCAGTGCTATTTATACTCAAAATTATTCTCTTGGCGCTGCATTGACTTCCGGATTCGGAAAAGGACTTCGCACGATGTACATGAATGTTGCTCAGTTCAAATATGTTTTCTCTAAAAAGGGTGCCGAATCAATCGGTGGTGTGGGATCAATCGGAAAATTGTTTCCGGCAACCTGGAACTGGCAGGCTTTCTGGACTTTGACGGCATTTCTTTCGATGATGCTTGCCATTATGAATTTGCTTCCGATTCCTGCATTGGACGGAGGACATGTGATGTTCCTGCTTTATGAAATGATCACAGGTCGCGCTCCGGGGCAAAAATTCATGGAATATGCGCAATATGTCGGGTTCTTCCTTTTACTTGGTTTGATTCTTTACGCCAACGGAAAAGATCTTATCGGGGCGATTACGGGGTAAGAAAAAGTTCAAAGGGTTCAACAGTTTAAGGCAGAATCAATTTTGAACTTCTTGAACCTTGCATTTGCAAACTAAAAATTACGAAATACATAAACGGTGGCATAAGTCGAAAGATTTATGCCATTTTTGTAAAAAAAAGAAACACATGAAACAAATACTATTATCAATTTTATTTCTTGCTACTGTCGGAACGTCTGTAGCACAGACCAAAGGACAAATTTCCTATTCGATGGATTTTTCAAGTGACAATCCTGATATGGCAATGGCACTTCCAATGATGCAGGGTTCAACGATGGAGTTGTATTTCATGCCCGGAAAATCCAAAGTGGATATGGTTATGGGAACTTTGATGAAAATGAACACCATTATTGATATTAAAGGTGACAAAGGATTGATGCTGATGGAGATGATGGGAAGCAAAATGGCTACCGAAATGAAAAAAATCTCTGAAGCGAAACCAGCTGAAAACGGAGAAGCTCCTAAGGTTGAGGTGACATCTGAAACGAAAGACATTATCGGGTTCAAGTGTACGAAAACGATTGTTCGCGACTCTGAGGGTGGTGAAACAGTTGTGTGGGTTGCAAAAGATTTGAAAACGTCATTGCAGGGTCAGCAACAATTTACTGCAAAAGGAATTGAAGGAGCTCCATTGGAGTTCACAACAGTAAAAAACGGAATGACGATTCATTTTGTTGCTACAAAATTCCAGGAAAAAGTTGACAAGAATGCCTTCAGTTTGAAAATTCCGGAAGGATATACAGTGATGACAGAGGAAGAACTTAAAAATATGGGAATGTAAAAATCCCCCGAATGCAAAAAAGAGAACCCCGAACAGAAATGTCCGGGGTTTTCTTTTTAATGCAGTGTCGAAAATAGAGGTAATGAACTCATTTTTTTCTACGGTAGAAATCGCATGTGAATTAAAATCAGAGTGGGCTTTTTGTGAAAAACCGGGGGTAGCGCGGAAGATTATCGGTTTATTGAGTTAAATGATTCTATTCTTTCATACTTTTTGCCAAGGCTGAAAAAGTATGCAAAACATCCTTTTAAGGGTGCCATTCAAAGCCGCTCGTGAAAAAGAACCTTTTGATGTTTTATGTCAAAAGTGACAGATCAGG
>NZ_JASLCN010000105.1 GCF_030151805.1 Fluviicola sp. | reverse complement strand
ATTGAAATCAAAATAAATATGCCCAGTATTTTTAATTTCAGTATCATTGGAAAGGTTCGGCTTTAATTTTATTTTATACTTTAAAAATCCATGACTAGCAGGCTCATTTGAATTACTGTCAGGAAGGTTAATATCATTAAAATTCCACCAGACAATTCCACCGTTTCTTATTTCCGCATCATAATTATGACTAGCTGATATCATTTGAAATGTCGATAAATCTAGATTTGAACTGATCGTATCTTTAATTATAATATTACTTGCTGATGCTGTTCCTGTATTTTGAAATCGTATTGTATATGTGAGATCGGAAGTATTTGATAGGATATATCCAGCAGCATCGATTCCTTCAGGTTCAACTTTTTTGTCGTTCGGGTCATAAGCACCAACTACTAAATCAGTATGAGAAATGATGTTATTTGTTGGGTCATTATCCGGATCATTATATGCAAAAGCTTGTGATAATAAAGTAGAACCGAGCAAAGAAACATCAGGAGGTAAGTGAAAATATATTCTAATAGATCTCCTTTCAAACAATGATAAAGAATCTATAAACCAAACTAACGAATCTCCTTGATGCAACTGATACGCATATGAAGTGGAGTCAAAAATTAAATTTGAATCATATTTTAGTTTTATATTGATGCTATCGGAAACTAATGACCCAATGTTGATCACAGATAAATCGCAGGAATAACTAAATCCAGGTCGGGGCAATGTCATTGCAGTATATTCAATCGCAAGATCATGAATATTTGGTTGAAGTTTTATGCCAAAATTTTGGTTCGTTAAATTTGTAGATAAATTACTTACTGAAAAAGTAATACTATCAGGTGTAACTCCAACTAGATAAGGTGAATTTACAACAACTTTTGCGTTATAGACTCCAGAGCTAGGTATTGAACAATAGTAATTTCCTGAAGAGTTGGTAATAGAAGTAAATGCGCTAGAATCAATATTAATTATTTGGTTTGGTAAAAATGGTTCGGTGCTATCCTGTATTTCATTATTATTAACATCGTAATAAACATTTCCCGAAATTCCAGAAATCCCTGATGAATTATGGGTGATAATCCCCCCATACATTGGAGCGATCCAAATATTATTTAACTTATCAACGGATATTGCATTAATTCTATTGTTGGTTATTACAGAGTTCCCTGTGTCATAAATAGTCCAGTTTATACCATCAAATTTTACAAGACCTTTTGTTTCCGTTCCAATCCAAACAACATTATTTTGATCCACAGCGATACTCCATATTTTATTTTCCGGAAGCGGAGAATTTGAACTATTATAAATAGTCCAAGTACTGCCATCAAATTTTCCAATTCCCCCATCATACACACCAACCCATTTATTATTATAGCTGTCAAAATCAACGCATGTTGCGGTAGTATTTGACTGGAAACCAGCAGATTGCAACAAGTGATTTGTAATTGTTGTACCATTTATTTCAAATAGCCCCTGATAATGACATCCCCAAATTTTGCCTGTTAAATCCTTTTTTAACTGAGGAATGTATCCCCCTGTTAATGGGGAATTTGCTGTGTTATAAAATGTCCATGCAGTGCCATCATACATATACAAGCCATCACTTGGATTCGAACCTCCATCGGTTCCAACCCATATACGATTTTGATTATCAATTTGGAGTGAAGATAGAATATCAATTGATTCTCCGGTTACATTGAAGTTTGTCCAAGTATTGTTGGCTATGTCATACTTATTAAGTTTGTTCCAGGTAGCCATCCATAGATTTCCCAATGTGTCCAAAGCCGATTGCCTTACATCATTGTTTGTTAGAGGTGAATTACTTGTGGTATAGTGTGTCCAAATTCCATTATTAAATTTATGCATCCCATCACTGAATCCCCCTACCCATTTTATATCGTGATCATCTACATAAATGTAACGATTAGAAAATTCGGGTACTCCAGAGGGGAAAGTATACCATGTATTACTTTGTCCGAATACGCAATTGCAGAGAATAAGAATAACTAACGCCAAATTGCAATTTAATCTTTTCATACTATTGATTTAGAATTTAGATTGAGTTATAAAGCCACTTTTTTATTGACAAATTTAGTTGATTTTTGCCAATATAATCTACAGATGATCAACGTGGTAATGCTCTAATTTGCGTTTAAGGGATTTACACACAATAAAAATTGATTGTTTTGCGAAAGTTAGGAAAATAAAAAGGAGACAACTTTCATTATCTCCCCTCATTCGTGCGCAAGTCAGTTCAAAGTTCGAACCGCATAATTCGTTAATATTGGGAGATCATTTCAAACGATAACTTATGGGTAGGGGTTCAGTATTATTTTTTGTTTTATTCCTTATCGCTTGCGAGCGCGGGGAGTGTTCCGGAATAGGTCGGGAAGGGGTTTCGATCAAGGTGGTGAACAATAGCGGTGAGCGTATTAAAAAGATGATTTTAATAGCGCCTGACCGACAAAAGCGTAGAGATTTAAAGCAGCAGATTGAGAATAATGCCCAAACTTGTATTACTTACAAAGACGGTGGTGAAAGTACTTATTTGTTACTGGTTATCCTGGAAAGTGGGGACACCATTCAATCATTGGAACATTATGCAGAAGGAGGATATGCCTTTACCGAGACGGTAGTAAAGTCTCAAATTATCACTTCGCAGAGCAAATACTGATTTTTCAAGAAAAAAAGAAAGAGCAACAATGAATTATTACTCTATTCTTTTTTTGTGCGCATGACTGGACTCGAACCAGCACATCCGTAGGAAACCACCCCCTCAAGATGGCGTGTCTACCAATTTCACCACATGCGCAGTTATGTTTTACTTTGCCGTGTCTATCATCCCGATAGCTATCGGAATCACCACATGCGCGGTAATTGTACTTCAAACGTCTGCGAATATAGCATTTTTTCAGCTTTTCCATATGCTCATTTTTCAAAAAACAAGTGTTTCCATAATAATTTGCATTTTCTTTTGAATCACTACCTTTATCTATATGACAGAACAAATAGCTTTCTCAATAGCCCTTGCACCAATGATTATCGGAATTACAGTCCTGCATTTAAGTCATAATCCGCGCTATTTGATTTCCAGTACTTGCCTCTCTGTTATTTCTGCCTTACTGATTTTGATTTTATCTTAACAATCACAAATATTTAAGCTTACTTCCATTAGGACTTGCACTTTTCATGCTGTTGGTCAGATGGTATCGGAACAGATGGGAAGAAAAGAATCGACATTAATTCATTTCGTCTTGATTTCAACTCTCCTCTGACCTGAATTACACACAAAAAAACAAGAGCATTACCAAAGTGGTGCTCTTTTCTTTTAACTTTGAAATTATCAAAGCCTCCAAACAATCTAACTTTGAATGAAAGAATTACTTCTGACGCTGTTTTTAACTATTAACTCGGTATTTGCTTTTTGCCAAAGAGCTGATTTAACTCAAAAAATTGAAACGCTGCAAAACTTCATGAATACACATATCCCTGATATGAATTCCGGTATCCTTCATTTTCAAATGACTGTAGAAAAAGGCAACCTGATAGTTGAAACATTTACAGACGTTCAGGATGACGAAGATGAAACATCCTATACAAAAGAATTTGACTTAAAAGATAATCCGATAATCCTTGAAAAATTTAAACTCTCCAAAGAGGAGTCGGATGCTTATGGTTATTCTTTGTATTGGGAAGTTTCAGTCGGAAACAAGTTTCTTTTAAGCAATATAGAATCAAAGAATGATGCAGAGAAATTAGTCGATCTGCTCAAAGATATCAAGAGTCAGCTATAATTCCCGAATGTTTCGATTCTGGCTTTGTACCAAACCTACTCCCTTCTTAAAGTTCATCAAAATCCCACCAGGAATTCCTGAGGGATTTTTTGCCTGCATTCCCGGAAAAACCTATAATTAATTGACATATCAACTAACATATTAGTTAAAAATAATACTAAAAGTGAAATTGTTATATTTATTGTTAAAAAATAGTTAATTGTGAATATTTCATTTTTACTTGCCGCAACAACTTCATCCGGTTAATTTACAGCGAATTAAATAACCATTATTCATGAAATTAACACAACTAGCAGTGGCTGCATTGTTCGTCGGGATGACGTTTGTAGCCTGCGAGAAAGACTCAAAACTTTCCGCAACAAGTAAAAAACCGGTACCCGCTGCCGAAACAGAAAAAGCGGATGATCCGATCAGTAACCTCTTCAGAAGTTACGTAACCCAAAACACGGTATCAACCCAGTTCAATGCCTCGGACGGCGGCCAGCTCGTCAGTTCTGAGGGCAATGTCAGCGTCTCTATCGCCGGGTCGTCACTGACACGTCTGGATGGAAGTCTTGAGACAGGACAAGTAACCATCAGCATGTTTGTTGCCAATCGACTTGCGGACAATGCGCTTGGCGGTATGCCGACACAAAGTGCTTTTGGCACTCAGCAAGGCGGTGGCGGAATCATAACAGCCGGCTCGATGCGCATTGAGATGTTCAACGCACAGGGACAGCCACTACAAGCCCAAAACGGCGGTGTTGTGGTGAGTGTTGCCACACAGGAGTTTAATCCGCAAATGACACTTTGGATAGGTACACCTTCGGTCAACCAGCCACGGGATAACGTTTGGGTGAGAGTATCCGATCCCGTTACGCCAGGATCGAACGGGCAGTCTTACAACTTCAACTGGAGCCGGAATGCCAATTACAACATCGACATGGCAAACCTGTGTCCGGGATTACAGTTAACCGATCATAAGGTGACGATTTCAGCGTCTGCTGCTTTCAATAAAACGAATACGCAGATCTATGTTGTATTGGAACCTTGTACGCAACAAGGGCAGAAAATCATTTTCAGCCTCGACATGTACAATGCTTCGCCAAGATGGTGGTTTGCCAATCCAAATGCGAAGCTTCCAATTGGATACCAGGTAACTTACGTGGCGATTACGAGCTATAACAATCAGCTTTATTACGGAAATGCTACAACCATCGTTACTCCAAGCATGACAACAAACATACCTGTGATGATGCCGACTACTATGGCCGCACTGACAGCGTA
The DNA here is from genome assembly GCF_030151805.1 of Fluviicola sp. Classification (GTDB taxonomy): domain Bacteria; phylum Bacteroidota; class Bacteroidia; order Flavobacteriales_D; family Crocinitomicaceae; genus Fluviicola. Next base: position 12,484 of record NZ_JASLCN010000105.1, on the reverse strand, counting down.
TCTGAATAGTCTGTAACAACAAGAAGAAAAAACGAAGGCCATTCCGTAAAGGATGACTTATCTATCGAAAAGGGGAATAACGAAAGTTATTTCCCTTTTCATTTTGTAAAGACCGGACGAAAAAAAGATACAGGAAAGTATACGACCTAAAACACCATTAAAAAACCCAATCACTCATCCGGAAAAAATCCCTATTCTACTAACCTTCCTCTCATAACTCACGTTAGTTATTTCTGATAACCGTTTTTCAGCTTCATGAAAACGTTTCAAATATCATTTAAAATCCATTTACCGTTGAAGACTGTAAAAAAAATAAGCTTTCTATTGTTCATCCTGGCACCCTTGTGGGGAAACACCCAAAACCTGGTTCCAAATGGAGATTTCGAAGAGTACATTGTTTGCCCGGATCTGGATAGCGGTTATACGATTGATGATTGCACGGTAAGTTGGTTTGGTCCGGGAGTAGGCACACCGGATTATTTCAATAGTTGCAGCCAACAGTTGGATATATACGGCCAAACAAGTATGAGTACACCGCTGAACGGTCATGGGTTCCAGGAGCCAAATTCAGGTGAAGCATACATCGGGTTAATAACGGGATTGATTAATGGCGAAGGTTCTTACTATGAATATGCCTCGGTAAAACTTTTTGAACCTCTGGAAGCTCAGCGATATTACCGGATTGAATATTACATCAGCCTGGCGGATTCCATCTGGTGGGATAATGGCGTTGATCATCTTCAGTATTTCGATTCGTTCGGTGCCGCTGTTTCCAAAAACTCACCGAACGAACTTTATTACGGAGTCCCTACTCCTTCACTTTACAGCTGGCCGGTACAAATGCGAAGTGAAGCAGGCGTTTTTTTAAATGACTCATTGGGATGGCAAAAAATAGAAGGCGTAATCCTGGCATCAGGCGGAGAAGAATACCTGACACTTGGCTGTTTCAATAAATGGAATGAGGTTCAAACAAACTACCATTACAACTTCTCTTCACTGATTGAAACGTATTATTTCATAGATGATGTTTCATTATTCCCGCTCGACTCATTTGCAGTTATACCGCCAAACCAGGAAGCACTTACGATTCCGAATGTGTTTTCTCCCAATGGAGATAACGTGAATGATCTGCTGACGTTTCATAGCGGAAATACGAAAGGTTCCATGACGATTATAAACCGATGGGGAAATCCTGTTTTTCATTCCGGTTTACCCTTTTCATGGGACGGAACAACATCCGACGGGCAGAAATGCACCGAAGGGGTATACTATTATATCCTGAACAGCGAATCCGAATCAAAATCGGGGATGATCCAGTTATTAAGGTAATACCAATCAGCTACTTACTGATTGGTATTTAATTTATTGAAAATCACAACACCTTATCGTCCAGGAAATCCAGCAAAGCCGGATTCGGATTACCACTAAACCCTTCGGTAATGCTATCAATCAGTTCCATAGTTACCTGATCCAGTAATTGAGGAATTGCTACATTGCTAACCGCTCTGTTCGGGTTCATACTACCGGGAATCGGGATAAAACCCTTCGTTACCACATAAGCAAGCGATAAATCCACGGGAGACATGCCGAGTTTCTTTGCCAGAGACATAAAACCGGTCACGCAACTTAGGTTCCGGCGAATCTTATCCGGGTCATAATAACCCACCGATTGCTCAAATTCATTCAAATGCAGCACCGAAAAAATGCGCTCACGCAATTCGGCAACGGACAACTGATCAGTGTTGGAAATCTCTGATAAAACCGGATTTAAAAAGCCCCGGAGGATGGAAGAATAAGCAACAAGCTGAATTGCATGCTTTCTCACGATAGTTGTAATTCCATTGAATTCAGCCCGCCGGGAAAACGGACTGTAAGCGCATTCAACATACTGAACACCGTGTTCATGAGCCAAAAAATCGAGTAAATCTGCCCTGCATTCGGAAACACCGATAAAACGCGTCTTCCCTGCTCTTTGGAAATTCACCAACTCGCCGTAAAGCAAGGAAGCCGCTTCCGGACTTAAACCCGGATCAACGCGGTGCAGCATAATCACATCTGCCTCATCAATGTTCAATCGGCTCAATGACTCATCACATTGATCACGAATGACAACAGGGTCTGAAACATAAGGACAAGCAGGATCAAACGTAATCCCGACTTTGGTACAGACGAAAAAATGCTTCCGCATTTCAGGGTGTCGCTGAAAAAAACTGCCGATGTTTGATTCACCGTCACCATAAGCCCTGGCGGTATCTAAAAAGATCTTTTTTCCGTTAGAATCCTTAGCCCGATTACTCAATGCTTTCAGGATTGTTTCCAAAACATCCGGATTATTTCCTGCTTGCAGGGTTCCGTAGCCCACCGGAAAAAGAGCGTACGGTTCGTTTGTGTGATTCATCGTATCAAATCGTTTGATGTTTGTCTTTTTTGCTCAGATTGTTTAGAATGGCCTGTACATAACTTGAAGCAGGATTTTTACCCGGATCCATCTCACGAGCCTCTTTCATTTCCATGTAAGGTTCCAGGCCCTCAATTTCCATAATGAGGAATTTTCCGTCTACCATCACCCCGTCAATTCGTTTGTACATCGGGTTTTCGATATTCTTTTTTTGAAGTAAAGCAGCAAGCAACTCGGAGATCAGCTGAACCTGCTCCCTGCCCGAAACAATTTCTGATTCCCGGATTTGTAGGTCCGGCCGGAAAGATTCCTTGATTTTAGCCAAAGATCCCGCAATGTCCGTATCACAGATGTGAAAAGACTTTCCTCCGTAAAAGGGCTGAACCCGCTCTTCATTTTTCACCGGAACTTTCACAAAACAATGGCTGTACTTCCCGTTAAAAAAAACGAAGCTCAACTCTCCTTTTTGACCCACTTCTTTTAAAAACGGCTGAATGATTGCCCCTTTATGTTGTTTGAGCAAGTGGTAAAAATGCTCTGAAACATCATCACCGGGTTTGATATGCCGGTAACCCAATGCAGCCGCATCTACAACACCTTTTAGAATCAGGTCATCGGTATGAAATAATTTCTGAGCCCGGTGCATGGTTTCATCGTAATTGCTTCCGTCCGTAGCAACAATGGTTGGAGTAACCGGTAAGCCACCCAACTGCAAATCCATCAAATAGGTTTTTTGAAAATTCCATCGAATAAATTTCACCGAATTCTGCATGGGTATCTCCAGCAGTTCGATTTGCTTAAGCCAGTGATCAAAATCTTCCTGCTGCCTGGAATATCCCCAAACAGGGCCCAATATCAGGCATTCCTTTTTATGCCATTCTACGGTAGAATCCAGGAAATTTACAACTTCAATGGTTTTACCTGTTTGCTTTCTCAATTCAGGAATGACCAATGACAACCACGGATATTGAACACCCATAAAATAATCCATGGTATCCGGGTTTTGTCCGTCACCAATCGTACTGTCGCTGGCTACAAAAGTGATATTTGCCATGATTTCTTTTTCAGATTGGTTGCTGATTTACTTGCAGGAATATGCCGGCTATATTGTGTTTCTGTTGAGGATTCCCTCGAAAATTTTAATGGTGGCAGCCACCGGGTCAGGTGAACCGAAAGATCAGTGATTCTTTTTTTCATAGTGATTTGTTTTCGCCAAAGCTAAATCAACAGCAATGCAAACGATCTACCGCAGGATAGGTTTTTTTCACTTTTGGAAAAGACAGGATCCGCTGAAAACGATGTTTTAAACTCTATGGGGAAATTTCAGCACCCGATTAAGGATTGTTGCTCCCGTGCAGGGAATATTTTCCCCTAAACGATCGATTAAAACCTCCTGAATTTACTGGGCATTTTCCGGATTTCTCCTGCATATCCTACCCTTTTCCGGCAAAGAAATACAATGGAAATTTGTATCGGAGGAAGTCGAAAATCCAAAAGAGAGTAGGCATTATTAAATTCTATTTCTTATGGAAAAAAGTTTTGAAAAAGTAAATGCAGATCTTGAGAAGATCGATTTGAGCGCTTACGAAGAAGGAGGAGCTTACGCTTTCACCGCAGCAGATATAAACAACGCACCGGGAGACGTATTGCAAAAGGTTTGCAAAATTTACCGGGTGGTAAGGCCGGCATTCAGTGTGATTGTGAGTCTTCCGTTCATTCCGGAAAAAATAAAAAGTGCAATCCGGACATTTATGGGAGCTCTGGATATGCTTTGCCCGGAATAATCAACAGATTCAGTTAGTTTCCAGAGATATCATATCCCTGGCAGGGGCGCTAGAAACAGACGCCCCTTTTTTTAATCTGTCAAATCGGAAATTGAATATAAATTAGCACTGGTTTTTCAACAACTTATTCACCTTAATATGCATCAGTATGAAGTTTGTTTACACTATTTTCCTGGCTCTTTCCATTTGTTCCTGTCAAGACTCAGGTGATTATTCAGATCAGCTTTGTGAAGAATCGTCTGAATGGCGCGATCATAACGGCCCTGATTTTTGTTCTTATTATAGCCAAATGAGTACCTGCGATAAGGTAAAAGGCCGGATCAACATTATCTCAAGACTACATAAAGGTGCACTTGAAAAAGGAGTTTTTGGAGGTGGATTATCCAGCAGGTGGTTTGAAATTAAAAAAGGTTCTATCGTCTATTTTGAACCATCCGGGGAAATTGCCGATAAAGGAACATGCTCCTGCGAAAACGGTGTTTTAAAAATTGATTGGGAATTGGGGGATAACGTGCCGGAAGAATGTGCCGTTTATTTCAATTCTCCCGATACCGTTGAATTCAGGTATTACGATTATCCGTTTAGGTTCAACAGCTTACAATACGACTCATTGAAACCGAAAACCAATCCCACAAAGATTTTGGGTGTTCTTATTCCAAATGAATAATTTGTTTTTCGGGCGGAAAGAACAAAAGTAGAATCCTCCGAAAAACGTTTCTGACCGCATGCAACAATTGTTGCTTACCATACGTCTCAAAAAGGAAAGAACTGATCCTCTCCATGAAGCGCTTATTACCTTTTGTTTATTTATTCCTGCTGTCCTTCTCAGCTCTATCGCAAAATCAACACATGAATTGGCGCTTCGGCTTTGGGGCCGGCCTGAATTTCAGTTCAGGTAATCCCGTTCCGTTTAACGGAGCCATGACCGCCATAGAATCCTGTGCTTCGATAAGTGACTCAAATGGCAATCTCTTATTTTACACGAATGGGGTTGATGTTTGGAATGCAAACAACCTGGTGATGCCGAACGGATCCGGATTACTCGGTCATAAAAGTTCTCAATGCATCATTATTCCCAGACCCGGAAACCCGGGAAAATACTATATTGTCACAACAGATGCCATTGAACGCGAATGTATGTATGGGATAACGTATTCGGAAGTAGACATGAACCTGCTCAATGGAAGCGGCGATGTAACAACACTGAAAAACGTTCAGCTAAATGCACCCAATGGCGAATGGGTTACCGCTGTGCGGCATGCAAATTGTGTCGACACCTGGATCATTACACATGGAAAACATCCCAACAATCTTTTCCTGGCCTATCAGGTCAGTTCTTCCGGGATCAATCCTACTCCGGTAGCAACAGACCTCGGAATATCCGTTCAACCCAATCTGATGGCCGTTGGGATTATGAAACCCAATCCGGAAGGAACAAAAATCGCGATGAGTCGTCCGTATGCAGGCGGAAGCATCGAGCTGATTGATTTTGATAAAGCAACCGGAATTGCAACCGGGATGAGTAATCTCTTTACCGGAACAGCTACCGGAAATGGTTTCGGGATGGCATTCTCAAGAAGCGGAAACCGCTTATACGTAGGTGAATTTGGCAATACCGAAGGTGGTGTTTTTCAATTCGATATGACTGCTGCAAATATCACAGCCAGCCGCATACGGGTTAGTCCGCCCTTATCCTTCCCGGGAGAAGTCGGCTACCTTCAAATAGCTCCAAACGATAAAATTTACATCAATTACAATGCCTACCCTTCTGCTGATTTCATTGGTGCTATCACAAATCCGGAACTACCCGGGCTGGCTTGCGGTTTTGTAGAAAATGCCGTTTCACTGGGTGCCACTGCAATATACGGGCTTCCCTGGTATTACGATCCGGAATTTTTACAGCCATCTCCATTGGATCTCGGCCCCGATTTGCAATTATGCCCGGAAAGTACAATGACACTTTCAAACAATTTATCCAATGTTCCCGGCGCTAACTACCTTTGGTCGGATGGAAGTACCAACCCCACACTTCCCGTTTCCGAAACCGGAACATTCTGGCTGCAATACCAAATTGAATCTTGTCTTCCATCTACAGATTCGATCACCATTACATTCGACACCACACAGATCAGTCACACAATTGGTGATACATCAGGATGCGCCCCGTTTACTGTTCACGTAACAGGAATAGGCCCTGCCGATATTTCCGGATGGATGTGGGATATGGGAAACGGAGACATCGTACAGACGCAAAATGCTGCGTTTACTTATACAAGCCCGGGAATTTACACGGTTTCGTTAACGGCAATCAGCTCCAATAACTGCCTGATACGTGATTCAATCCCGATTCTTGTAGAAGCATTTCCCGTTCCAACAGCTGATTTTTCGTATCTGCCCACAGCGGTAAAACCCAACATCCCCATTCAGTTTACAGATCAATCTACCGGTAACATTGTTTCCTGGTCCTGGCAAATCAACGATCAGCCGGTTTCCACAACTCCCGGATGCACGTATACTTTACAAGATTACATTCCGTTAATTGTTTCACTAACCGTAACAAATTCAGACGGTTGCACTGACGAAAGAAAGGTAATCGTGTTCAAACCGGCTGACCTGGTTTATGTTCCCAATACATTTACACCGGATGGCAACGAACTCAACAATATCTTCAAACCTGTCGATTACTTTGGCCTGGTCAGTGAATTTGCTATTTATAACCGCTGGGGGCAACTGATATGGTCGGGAACGTCCGCTGCGGATGGATGGAATGGACTTGTTGACGGTAAACTGGCCGCAGAGGGAGTTTATACCTGGTGGATTACACTGACTGTTGATGATATTCCGTCAAAACAAATCCAGGGACACGTAACACTCCTACGATAACGGATCATTTCAACGCTGTTGTTTCATCTGACAGTTAATTTCTCAGGCAATTGTTATATTCCGGGCAAAGGGCATATTGTCCACAAGATCAGAGCGCACAACAACTAAAATATTTCTCGACTGTCAAGTCAGACACGTGAAAAATTAAATAACTTTAAATCAACACAAACACTATTCACATGAAAAAAAATCCACTAATTGGCTTGCTGCTGATTGCAAGTCTCCTGCTTATCAGGACCGTAAATGCCCAGGATCTCCGAACACTCTACCGCGATGCGATGCGCACGGCCGTCTATCCTGACTCGTCAAAAATAGATCGAAACCTGGTGGCAATCACCCGCCAGAATCCGGATCTCATCTGGAAGACGTTTAACGGCGAACCCTACCTACTTGTTGTAACCTGGAAAAGCGCCTCTTATTACCCGAACGGAGGAGATTCCCTCTACAACACTGGCCCCTACTCGATTTGGGTAACTACAGCACCACAACTGAAAAATTGGTTTCACAAGCAACATGTGGCAGACACCAATCTCCGGCTCAAACAGTTACTCGGCTTACCTCCGGTTGGTACGAATTACAAATACTTCGTGGAGTTCTGGGTACGGCCTGCAGATCTTTTCCGTCCGTGCCCCGACAGTGAGATCGACGACAAATCCTGCTCTACCTGCTTTCCTGCCAATGTATCTCCGGATTACGTGACCTGGTTCAACGAAAGCAGGATCAGCCGTTATTATGCTTGCCAGCTCTACGATCAATATCCATGGACACAGCTTGGCTATACCTACGACTGGAATCCGACCAACCGGACACACGTGGGGATGAGCGAATTTGTGATCAAAACAAATGCAAAAGTCTACGTGAAACAAGTCTCAACAACAAGTCAATACCTGGGCAAAACAAAGTAACTATTCCATCAAAAAACAACTCCGCTCCGGAAATTACCGGGGTGGAGTTATGGGTTATAAACACGCAGATCATTTACAAATTAAAATCTGCCCTCCTGCAAAGTCAATGCAATCACTTTTACCCGAAAACAGGTATTTCTAAGTGAATTTAAAAACAGCCACCAACACGCTATGCCTTTTATTTACAACTGTTTATATTTATCCGGTTGATGATCTCAATTCCAAACGGAAAAGAGGATTCAAGCCAAACACACATTATTCACTTATATGACCCTATCATGGCAAAAAAAGAAAAATTAACCCCTCAAAAAGATTGGTACACCTCTAAATATGGTGTCATCGCCGGCTATTTACCACAGGATAAAAAAGACATGCTGAACTGGCACAAACAGCTGGTCTCTGATGTGGAAACCGAAAAGCAAAAAACCGGAACGATAAACCTGCAACCTTCCGTGCAGGCACTTTCGGACCTGATCCACGAAAATGGCATTGTACGCATGTATGTCACTCAAATGATTAATGAAGTCCCTGCCACACAAAAAAAGATCAGGAATACGGAACAATTGCTGGAAACCTTGAATTACATCATCCAGAGAGCTCCGGAATACAATTCGGATCCTGCAAAACGGAATACATTTCCGCTTTCCGCTCTTTTTGTGTACATGATGTTTACTCCGTCCGGTGAAGCTGCGTTCCGGTTGACCGAATTCAACACTGCGATCCGGAATATCTTGCAGGCCTGGTGTAACTATTTGGATTCGCCGGCTTCATGTAATGTACTGAACACAGGAAAAACAGGATGGTTGTCACCTTCAGCTTATGAGTTAAATCAACTCAATGAATTTATCATCCCGGATAAAAATGCGCCTCACTGGGGCTTTAAATCCTACAACGATTATTTTCACCGTCAGATCAATCCGCAATACCGGCCGATTGCTGATCCCAACAATCCGAAGATCATTGTTTCTGCCAATGACGGAACAGTTTACAACCTGAGCAGAAAGGTCAAACTGTCCGATACATTCTGGATCAAGAGTCAGCCATATTCATTGATCAACATGTTGGATAATAGTCCGCATGTGACTGATTTCATCGGTGGTGATGTGCTGCAATCGTTTCTGAGCGGGGCAAATTTTCACCGCTGGAACGCACCGGTATCCGGTAAAGTCATTGAAGCACGGATCATTGATGGTTTGATGTTCAGCGAATTGCACGTAGAAGGATTCGACGACGGTGCTGGCATTCTTTCCCAGGGATATGAAAGCGCCGTAAACACAAGAGGATTGGTCATTATTGAAAGTGAAGACAAGACAATCGGCAAAGTATGTGTCATGCCCATCGGAATCACTGAAATATCGTCTGTTACCATTGAAGTAAAGGTCGGGCAACACGTGAAAAAAGGCGAAGAGTTAGGCTATTTCAGCTACGGTGGTTCTACCCTTTGCCTCGTGTTTCAACCGAAAGCAATCAAGGAATTCAATGTTTACGGACCCACAAAATCCAATCAGCAAGGAGAACCGATCAATGTCAATTCACAGATTGCTGTAGCCAATTAGCCTTGACATTCAATCACCTCATTCGTTTTCCGAATCGAATGAAGCACGAAAAGAGCATTCGCGAAAGCAGTGCTCTTTTTTGTGTGTATCTCCCAATACAAATTGCAGCAAAAGAATCGGATCATTATTGCCTGCTTCAAAAATTCTTGTACTACATTTACGGGAAGTTCTCAGGCATATTATGGATTTTCGACTGCATGTTTTTTATACCGTAGCCAAACGGCAAAGCTTCACAAAAGCAGCGGCGGAATTGTTTATCACCCAACCGGCGGTAACAAAGCACATCCGTGAATTAGAAGACAGCTACAAAATGAAGTTCTTCGACCGCAAAAGCAATAAGATCATTCTCACACCGGCCGGAGAGTTGTTACTCGCTCATTCCGAACGGATTTTTAAAATTTACCGGGAAATTGATTTTGAATTGAGCGCGCTCATCAATCAGCGAAAAGGAGAACTCCGTCTTGGTTGCAGCACTACTTTGTCTCACTATGTATTGCCGCCGTTACTCGCCGGATTCCATCAAAAATTCCGGGAGTTGAAACTGCGCATAATGAATGGAAACACCAACCAAATAGAACAGCTGCTGTTATCAAACGAAATTGATATCGGCATCACGGAAGGCCATTCGAAAAATCCTGAAATAAAATACACCGAATGGCTGAAAGATGAACTCGTGTTGGTCTGCAGCAGTAAAAATCCGCTGGCAAAAAAAGAACTCCTCTCATCAGAAGAACTGAAAGAGCTTTCGTTTGTATTGAGAGAACGCGGTTCCGGAACCCTGCAAGTGATCGAACACGCGTTGAAGCCTTTAAACATCAAGCTTTCACAACTTCGTGTAGAAATGCAGCTGGGCAGCACGGAAGGAATCAAAACCTACCTGCAGCATTCAAATGGCGTTGCGTTTCTATCCATTCATGCGGTTACCAAAGAACTTCAGAGCAATCAGCTTTGCGTGGTTGATGTTGAAAATCTGACTATGAGCCGTTGGTTTTACATGATCGGTCTGCAAGGCCGGGAAGATGGATTGTCCGAATTATTCAGACGGTACTCAGATCAGTATAACCTGAAGTTATAGCTCATTACTTTTTACGATTGGCTTCCTATCCAAGGATTGTGAAACTTTGTGGTGTAAACAAAACATCATGAAAACAGAGCATTTCGCTGAAAGCAAGGAAACAGAAAAGAGACTCCGCTTAAAATTTACCACACGGGAAATTATTTTCTTTCTTGTGTTGATTGTCTGTCTTACTCCGCTTATCTCACCTCCGCTGGCCTTGCTTTCAGGTTTGATAATTGCCAACTTATCCGGTCATCCTTTTTTACATTTGAATCACAAAATCACACAGGTTTTACTCCAGGCATCCGTAGTCGGTTTGGGATTCAGTATGAATGTAAACAGTGCACTTGCTGCCGGGAAAAATGGTTTTTCCGTGACTATTCTATCTATTTTCAGTACGCTGATATTGGGCACACTGCTGGGCAAATGGTTCAAAACAGATAAAAAGACTTCACACCTCATCGCCAGTGGAACAGCAATTTGCGGAGGTAGTGCCATTGCTGCTATTTCGCCTGTCATAAAAGCCGGGGAAAAACAAATTTCTACTGCACTCGGAATTATTTTTATCCTCAATTCCATCGCGCTTTTTGTATTTCCCGTTATCGGTCACTGGTTTGGCCTTACCCAGGAACAGTTTGGAATGTGGTGCGCCATTTCAATCCACGATACAAGTTCTGTAGTAGGTGCAGCAAATAAATACGGTCCGGAAGCTCTGCAAATAGCCACAACCATCAAACTGGCACGAGCACTATGGATTATTCCGCTTGCAGTGATTAGCGCCGCACTATTCAGGAATAAATCCGGGGGAATCAAAATGCCTTATTTCATCGGCTTGTTCATTCTTGCAATCATCCTCAATACCTATATTCCGCAAATGGCCGTTGTTGCTCCTTATATTGTCTCTATTTCCAAAACGGGTCTCACATTGACACTTTTTCTGATCGGCGCCGGATTAAATTACAACATGCTGCGTTCCGTTGGGATAAAACCTTTCCTGCAAGGCATCATTTTATGGATATTCATTTCACTGGCAACACTTTACGTTATTACACAATGGTTTTGATTATTTTCAAATCAATAACTGAATCCCGCAAAACACATTGAAAATCTCACAAAAAACTAATTTTAAGTGCGTAATCTAACCAAAGCTGGTTCTTGTGTGTTATATCCTAACAAAAACACATAAACCGTTGGTTAGCAGTTGACTCATGATAAATAATGCCTTAACTTACTCACCTTAACTATTATTCACTTTTTATGAAAACAACGTTACTTACACTGGCACTGCTATGCGTGTCGTATTTGTGCAACGCACAACGTTTTTTGGAATTCACCAACGGAAGTTGGGATAATCCGAATCTATCTGTTGAAACCTTTGATGATTTTGTCATTAGCGGTTTTACGGAAACAAACCCGTCAACAGGAATGTTAACTCCTGCTTTTAAAGTCTCTAACTCGAGTGGCGGATTGATCAACTGCTTTTATGTCAATTACAAAGATGCCGCTATTTTGATGGATTTTACCATCAAAGAAGCTACACATTCCATTATTCTGACCGGAATGCTTGATGTACCTCCCGGAGCAATGCCTTACAAAATGTTTGTCAGCGAAGTAGATATGATCACCGGAACACTCATTCAAAGTTCACTCGAATATACTTACAATGGGGCTTCCACGATTCCCCACCAGGTAATCTATTCAAATGCCAGTAACCAGGTAATGATCGTAGGCACTGAATTGATGGGTCCTATTGATCCGAATAATTTCGGTTTTGTTCCGAAATTCGGTTTTGTACTCGCTTTGGATCCAGGCAATTTCAATAACATTCTGTTTACTCATGAAATGGATACTCCGGGAGGTAACTTTGATTACGACATGCTGGAAAACATTACAGACGTCAC
>NZ_JASLCN010000100.1 GCF_030151805.1 Fluviicola sp. | reverse complement strand
TTCGAAAGGACGTCTTTCCTGAACCGGTTTTTCTTCTGTTGAAGTCGTTGTTGCTTCAGGAGCACTTGCCGCTTCTTCCGCTTTCGGAGCTTCAGTTGATTCTGCTTTCGCTTCTGTTACCGTAGCTTCTTTTGCAGCCGGAATGCGTTTGCGCTTTTCTTTTGAGTGAGAATTGGAATTGCTTTCTGCTTCCGGTTTTGCTTCTTTCACTTCCGCTTTTACTTCAGTGTTATCAGGAGTTTCTGATGAAAAAAGATCTGTAGCAAGGGCGCTTTGCTCTGTTTTAGGTTCAGCAACTTTTTTAGTAGTCTTCGGTTTTGCAGGAGCTTTTTCTGTTGGTTCGGAAGGAGCAGCGTTTGCTTGAATCTGCTCAATCAATTCGTTTTTCTTGAATGATTCAACCTTCTTAACCCCAAGAGATTTAGCAATTTCCCTTAATTCTGGTAATAACTTACCGTCTAAGTCTTTTTTATTCATATAAAATTTTGGACTAGTTGTATTGTATTCGACTGAATACTTGCGAAAAGCAATGTAATTTCAATTACGATGTTGCAATATTACAAATATTCCTTATACAAGCACAATGAAATTACTTTTTTTCAGAAAAAAATAGGTTTTGTTTTCATTTTTATCCTATTAAATTTGTGCCCACAGCGAAAAAAACATAAAATTCCCCATGAAGATATCTAAAACACTTATTCTACGTCTGCTAATTGTCTTGTTTTATGCTGTTTTGATAGCACTGAAAATTTTCAATAAACATGTAGATCCATTTGCTTTGATTGCTCCGGGAACCATTGTTGCCGGTGTGATTGGCGGTTGGTTTTTGTTTAAAACGCGTAGAAATCTATTGTATTATATCGCATTGTATGGATTTACTGCCTTATTGTTTTATGTAGAACGATTGGGCGGAGATGCTTTGTTTATCGGAGGGCATATTGTGAAATTCCTGCTAATGGGTATGCTGATCGGGTTTTCCATGCGTGGTAAAAAATTGTCGTTATGGATTTTCTCTTCGATGATCATCGGGGTGGAAGTTGGTTTGGACTTCCCGGAAATGTCGCTGGAATTGAAACGCTTCGGAGATATTTTCCTGCGACTGATCAAAACGCTGGTTGCTCCTTTGCTGTTCTCTACACTGGTTGTCGGAATTGCGGGACACAGTAATTTAAGACAGGTCGGAAGAATTGGTTTAAAGAGTATTATTTACTTTGAGATCGTCACCACGTTTGCCTTGTTCTTAGGATTGGCTGCTATTAACCTGACAGAAGCAGGAAAAGGTGTTCAGCAAGTGGAAGTGTCCGAAAAAATGAAAGAAAAGTCTACGGATTTACTTGCTCAGCTTGAGAAACCGAAAGACCATATTGTAGATATTTTCCCGGAGAATTTCGCGAAATCCATTGTTGAAAATCAGGTACTTCAGATTGTTGTGTTCTCATTGATTTTTGCAATTGCACTGAGTCTGGTTCAAAACCTGAAGCACAAGGAGACCATGATCAACTGGATGGAAAGTCTTTCGGAGGTGATGTTCAAGTTTACGGATATTGTGATGTACGTTGCTCCGCTTGCTGTGTTTGGCTCCATTGCGTATACGGTGGCAAATTCCGGAACGGAAGTTTTGGGGAACCTCATGAAACTGGTAGGTACGCTTTATGTGACGCTGGTTGTCTTTATATTGGTTGTTCTATTGCCAATTGCGTTACTTGCGAAAGTTCCGTTGAGAGGGTTTCTGAAAGCAGTTACTGAACCCATGTCTGTTGCTTTTGCTACCGCGAGTAGCGAGGCTGCTTTACCGAAAGCATTGGAGAACATGGAGCGGTTCGGAATTCCAAAGAAAATCGTTGGTTTTGTGATTCCGACCGGGTATTCGTTCAACCTGGATGGAACAACACTTTATTTATCCATGGCTACGGTTTTTGTGGCGCAGATGAGCGGGGTGGATCTCACCATCGGACAACAGGTTTCTATTTGTTTGACCCTGATGCTTACGAGTAAAGGTGTTGCCGGTGTAAGAGGAGCATCTTTCGTTATTCTGACTACGACTTTAATGGATTACAAACATTTGGGAATCAGTGTGGAAAAAGCCGGGATTATTCTTGGAATTGATGCGTTGATGGATATGGCCCGAACTTCGGTCAATGTACTTGGAAACTGCCTGGCTTCTGCAGTAATTGCACGGAGTGAGGGAGAGTTGTTAATCGAAAAAAACGACGAATAAAGTTCCTTATCCGTCGTTTTCCCCTACAATATTTTAATGAGGTTCATCATTGATGCGCTTTACAACCGTGGAATTGGAGTTTCAATTCTTCAGCAGATGACACATGCGGGCTGGCTTCTTCTTTGGCGATATAGTCCTTTGAGGAAAGCGAAGAAACCGCTTCGCGCTTCACTCCTGATTCAGTTGAACAGGAATGTAACCCATTGAGCGCGAACAGTGTGAAACAAAATAATTTGAACCTCATAATCATAAATCGAATATAGGTCAAATGAAAAACACCCGAAATTGAAAATGCGTTCCTGGTTACTTTCGTCGAACAAAAGGTTGTTTTCGTCGATTACTAAATCCTACTTCAACTTATGCTTTAAGTGCATTCCTGTGTAGTTGTTTTTTCGCTGAACCAATTCCTCCGGAGTTCCGGTAAATTCAATGTTTCCGCCGTTAATACCACCTTCCGGACCAATGTCGATAATCCAGTCGGCAGCTTTAATCACATCCATGTTGTGTTCGATCACAATGATCGAATGCCCATCGTCTACCAGGCGGTTAAAGGCAATCAGCAATTTCTCGATATCGTAAAAATGAAGTCCGGTTGTCGGTTCGTCAAAGATAAAAAGTGTTTTATTGGTTTTTTGTGCTCCTTTGATCAGGAACGAAGCTAGTTTTACCCGTTGTGCTTCACCACCACTCAATGAACTACTGGATTGTCCCATTTGAAGATAACCCAAACCAACATCTTCCAAAGGCTGGATTTTCTGAATAATTTTTTCGTCCAGCTTATCCGTCCCTTCTTTGAAGAAAGTCAAAGCAGAAGAAATATCCATGTTCAGAATGTCTGAAATGTTTTTTCCACGATAATGAACTTCCAAAGCTTCCTGGCGATACCTGCTTCCACCGCAGGCTTCACAATTTAAGTGAACGTCTGCCATGAATTGCATACTCACCGTAACAACTCCTTCGCCTTCGCACATTTCACAGCGTCCGCCTTCTACGTTGAAAGAGAAGAATCCGGCTTTATACCCGTTGTGTTTGGAAGCATTTTGCCGGGCAAACAATTCGCGGATATCGTCAAAAGCTTTGACATAAGTCACCGGGTTACTTCGGGAAGATTTTCCGATCGGATTCTGGTCGATCAATTCGATTTCCGCAATGCTTGATAAATCTCCTTCAATGCGTTTCACATTTCCCTGGTGATCTCCAAACTGTCCTAAGTATTTACGAATTCCAGGGTACAGGATTTCTTTTACCAACGTAGATTTCCCCGATCCGCTCACACCTGTAACGGCTACAATGCGGTTCAACGGAAAGTCGACCGAAACATTTTTCAGGTTGTGCTCTTTGGCTCCGATCACTGAAATTTTATTTTTTCCGTTTCTGCGTTTTTTCGGAACGGGAATTTCTCTTACTCCGGTTAAATATTGTGTTGTGAGACTGGTTTCATTCTTTGTCAGTGCGTCAAATTTTCCCTGGAAGACCACTTCACCACCGAATTTTCCGGCTGCCGGACCAATATCAATGATTTCGTCGGCATGAAGCATCATATCTTCTTCGTGTTCCACAACAATAACCGTATTTCCGAGATCACGCAATTTTTTCAAAACGCCGATCAATCGTTCCGTGTCTCTCGGGTGCAAACCGATACTCGGTTCATCCAAAATATACATCGATCCGACCAAACTACTTCCCAATGAGGTTGCCAGGTTGATTCGTTGTGATTCTCCACCGGAAAGCGTATTTGCCGCACGGTTTAAAGTCAGGTATCCCAAACCTACGTCGCACAAAAATGAGAGTCGCTGAGTAATTTCCGGAAGAATGCGCTTGGTGATTTGTGCTTCAAAGTTATCGACTTCTAAATTCCGGAAAAACTCCAATGCTTTTTCAATCGGCATCAAAACCAGTTCTTTGATGGAAATACCACCTACTTTTACATAGTTTGCATCTTCACGCAGACGTGTTCCGTGACATTCCGGGCAGCTTGTTTTTCCTCTGTAACGGGAAAGCAAGACGCGGTATTGAATTTTGTATGACTGGCTTTCAACGAATTTGAAGAAACCGTTGATTCCTGCAAAATGCTGGTTTCCGTTCCAAAGTAGTTCGACTTGTTCTTCCGTCAATTCTTCCACCGGCCGGTGAATCGGAAAATCGAATTTGCGGGCGTTTCGAACCAAT
>NZ_JASLCN010000251.1 GCF_030151805.1 Fluviicola sp. | reverse complement strand
AAATCTGCTAAAAAGGCCGAAGAATCTTCGTTGTGAGATCCGGCACACAAAGCCATTTGTGGGAAGTTTTCCGGTTCAACCAAAAATTCCAGGGCGCGGTCGTAATCTGAGTCGCAGGTTTCTTTGTTCGGTTGAATAGGAGAGGGATATCCTTTTTCGGCTGCGCGGTTGCGTTCTTTTTCCATATACGCACCACGAACCAATTTTACGCCGTATTGCACTCCTTCCGCTTTTGCCCAGGCAATACTCTTTTTCAAAAACTCCAGGCGATCATGGCGGTACATTTGAACGGTATTGAATACAATCGCTCTTTCCTTGTTGTATTTCAGGATCATTTCATGACAAATCCGGTCAATCACGTCCTGGATCCAGGTTTCTTCGGCATCTATGAAAACAGGAACGGCTGCATCATATGCTTCTTTGCAAATGCGGTTTACGCGCTCTACTGTTTCGTGATATTCTTTTAAATCGGCTTCCGAAATGCCTTCCAAACCGGAATTGGTAAGTTCCAATAAGCTGAATCGGGCAATACCGGTTACTTTAAACACAGCGAAGGGAATTGCAGGATTTCCTTTTCCTTTATGAATCGTTGCGATGATTTCTTTGGTAGTGGCTTCAAAGTCTTCCGCACTTGTTTTTCCTTCTACGGAATAATCCAGGATGGTTCCGACATGATGTTTCCACATGCTTTCAATCGTCGTGGTACACTCTTCAATGGTTTCTCCTCCACAGAATTGCTCAAAAATGGTTGATTTGATTATTCCTTTGATGGGGAGCCCGATATTGAGCCCGAAACGGGTAAGACCTTTTCCTGATTTTACCAAAAACGGACTGGCCATAACGGAAAAAAGAAAATGCGCACGCTTTAAATCCTTATTTGATTTGTGTTTAAACGCAATCTCTGTGTTATTAAAAGATATCATGTGGCAAAATTAATCGCTTTCTACTATTTTTGCACACCTTTAAACTGAATTATTTGTTCCACTATTGAAATAAATGCTTTGAAAAAATTTGATTGTAATTCATGTCCTGTAGAAGTTGGTAATCTGGAGCTTTCGTCTTTTCCGGTCTTGCTTGAAGAAACGTATAAAGATGTACGGAAGGTGATTGTTGTGGATGAAAACACCCATGATTTTTGTTTGGAGTATTTACTGACTGCATTTCCTACCCTGGAAGATGCAGAAGTGATCCTGCTTCCCACCGGAGAAGAAAATAAGGTGATGGAAGTTTGTTTCCAGGTATTGGAAGCACTTTCGGAATACGGAATCGTACGCTCTGACCTGGTTATTACACTTGGCGGCGGAGTGGTGAGCGATATGGGAGGATTTATTGCCTCGATCTATAAACGAGGATTGGATTGTATGCATATTCCTACTTCGCTTCTGGGGATGGTGGATGCAGCTTTGGGAGGAAAAACAGGAATTGATCTGGGAAGCTATAAAAATCAGATCGGAACTTTCCATAATCCGAAAGCAGTTTTTGTGGATCAGCGCTTTTTAGCGACTTTGCCGGAAGAAGAGTGGAAAAGTGGATTCGCAGAAGTTTTAAAACATGCTTTGATTGCGGATAAAGATGAATGGGAGCGATTGATTGCAACCAAACAAAACGAATTATTTTCGGAAGAAAGCGTTGAGCGGATTTTAGAGAAGTCGATAGCGATTAAATCACAGGTTGTTACGGAGGACCCGAATGAAAAGGGAAAACGGAAAGTGCTGAATTTCGGTCATACAATCGGTCATGCCATTGAAGGATATTATTTGGAATTGAATCCGATGTCGCATGGAAATTGCATTGCGTTGGGAATCATAGCGGAAGCGTTTTTATCGAATCAGAAAGGAACACTTGATGCAGAAGAGTTGAATGAGATTGTGCAGGTAATGCGTGCGCTGTATCCTTGCCCGGAAGATTTGTTGACCGGAGTTTCGGTCATGATTGAGCTGATGAAGAACGATAAAAAGAACGATCAACTGGGAGTTCGGACTTGTTTCCTGGATAAAATCGGAGCTTGCTCATGGAATCATTTGATTGACGACAATGATATTAAGATGGCACTGAATTATTTGTACCAGGCGTATTATAAGAATTAGGAATTAGGAATTAGGAATTAGGAATTAGGAATTAGGAATTGTTTTTTTTATTAGCTGATAATCAGTGTTTTAATCTTTGTTTTGTGATGTTTGACTTGAGGGCGGTTTGTAATATTGCGATATGGCAAATTGGCGTTTAAATGGATTGAAAAATCGGATTATTTTCCTTCCGAATGGGTTTGCCATTTGGCAAACAGGCAAATTGGCATTTTTGGATTTATCGCCTCTTATTCCAAAAATTTGAAAATTATTTTTTCAAAGCAAGCAATTGTGATTTAATCTGCTCCAATTTTTGAATCAAAACCTCATTCTGATTTCCCTCCGAAACTCCCTTAACAGTCGATTTTACTGCCTTTTTGGCTCCTTCAAGTGTGTATCCCTGTTCTTTTACAAGTTGGTAAATCTTGTTAAAATGCTCAATGTCCTTGACCGTAAATAAACGATTGCCTTTTTTGTTTTTTTTAGGCTGAATAACGGTAAATTCTTTTTCCCAAAACCGTATTAATGAGGTGTTTACATCGAATATGGCAGCGACCTCCCCGATGGAGTAATACAACTTCGTTAATGTGATATCATCTAATTTGCTCAAGACCAATTATTTTGATTCTGTGAAAATAATGATAATTTTGCACCACCCGAAATATTATGTCTTTAAAAACTTACATATTTTCGATAGCTGTCTTCCTTACAGGAAATGTGCTACAAGCTCAAACAGCGGCAGGTTCTTTAACTCAAAAGGGTCAAGGGTCTTCGGACACACTAGTTTCTCATACGATGGCTGCAACTGATTCCGCGCCAAAGATCAACAAACAAGTCGAAGAGATCATTCAGTTTGCAAAGAAATTTTTGGGAACTCCTTATCATTACGCAGGTTCTACACCTTCGGGTTTTGATTGCAGCGGATTCATTTATTATGTGATGGGAAATTTCGGAATGCGTTTGTCGCGCTCCAGTCCCGGATTGGCAGAGTTTGGTAAAACAGTGAAATTATCCGAACTGCAACCGGGAGATTTGATGTTCTTTAAGGGACGAAGCACACGTTCTTCAGGTGTTGGACACGTTGCAATGGTTGTTGAAGTGAAAGAAGGAGTCATCAGGTTTATTCACAGTTCCACTTCCAGGGGAGTGATTATCGACACATTCAATAACAGCGGCTATTATGTTCCGCGTTACCTGAAATCCAAAAGACTGGATTACGGAGGAGTAGCTCCTAAAAACTAATGTTTTGACGGAATGGTTTTGATGTGCCAGATGAGATAGAGGATACAGATAAAAGCCATTGCAGCTCCGAATAAAAACACATTCCAAATGGATTCCAGGTTATTCTTGTACCACAGGTTGGTAGCCAGAGAACCGCCAAGCACCCCGAATTCCAACGCAATAAACATCGTTCCGGTTCCGCGTCCTTTCCGGTCGGGAGGAGATAAATCAGCCGTCCAGGCAAAAATGGTCGGAGAATAGATTCCGGTAGCAACTCCGAAAACAATAGAAGAAACGTAGTACCAGGTGCTGCTGTTCGACATGCCGATCAGAATCATGGAAATACAAAGAATCACCATTCCTACAATCAATGTCTGTCTTCTTCCGTAAGTATCCGAAATTTTCCCTGTTGCCAATCGGATTAAGATCGTGGCCATGACATAGAAAATGAAAAAAGCTCCTTTGTTTCCGATGTTCAGGTATTCCGAAATGTCCGGTGTCAAAACTAAAATGATTCCGGAGCACATCGCAGAAAGGAACATTACAATAGCAACTGGGATAACACTCGGTTCGATGAGTTCGTCCTTCTTGATTTTCAGATAATCCAATTGAAAACGATGCGTTTTTTCCAGTGTTTCCTTGACATTGAAGTACAAGATGTAAGAAAGGGCAGTAAAAAGCGCAGCGGTAAAGAACAAAGCATCCCGGTTACCGATCTCCACAATAATCGAAGACAATCCTTGTCCGACTCCCATTCCAATTGCGATGAAGGTTCCCCAAAGTCCCATTCCGAAGCCGCGTTTGTCTTCCGGAAGAATGTCCGTGATCAATGCAGTGGAACCGGTAGGGAAAAAACCGACACTGAAACCGTGCAGGAAACGCAGGAGAAGCAAAAACCAGGTTGCAAATGCGAAGGAATACAAGGAACAAACCA
>NZ_JASLCN010000074.1 GCF_030151805.1 Fluviicola sp. | reverse complement strand
TTCCTGTGCCTGATTCTTCGCTTTTGTTTGCGTTGAAGAAGGATTATTTTGTTTTAATTGTGCATGTGTTTTCATAAGACTTTTTTTTAATTAAACGCGATCATCAACATGGACTTCTTCTCCTTTTTTATGGTGAATACCTTCCACAAATTTCACCGTGTCATTGTGTACTTTTGAAGGCCTGAAGTGGCCGGATAGTTTTGTGATATACACTTTTTTACCAGTCATATACATTGTTCCTGCTCCCTTGACATCCGGATCTCCACCAACTAAAGTCGGATGAGGTAATTTGTTGTCTGCCCTTGTTGCTATTTGTACACTGCTTTTGTTATGAACATACATGTGCTCTCCATCACTGCTTAACCAGTTTTTTAACCCGGCATTATTTTGTAAGGTGGAATCTTTTAACTGCTCATAACTAACCTGATCTCTATTGTCATGTACGGTTTGCTCGTCATCGGCTTTCTTCGCTTTCGTGCCGTGTAGTTTTCCTGCAAAGAATGAATTGGTACTTCTTTTGAAGAGGTTGTTACTTTCCGGATGCAACAAGTCATCACGCACGTGGTCGTCAGAAACTTTTTTTCTTTGAATTGCAATCTTGCCTTTTGAGTACGCTTTTAACAATGTACTTTCAGACGCCTGATTCTTCGCTTTCGACTGAATAGCATGGTGTTGCTTTCCACCGCTTGTTTTGGTTTGACTTGCTTTCATAGGTTTTATTTTTCAATTTTACCTTTTACCTTTTCAATTCTCTCTATCTCCATTTCACCTGTATCGCTTTCTTCATCCAGCTGAATTTGATCGTCCGGAAATTCCAGGGAACATAATCCAGAAGCATGTCAAAACCTTTCGCTTCGACCGTCAGTAAAAAAGCATCTTCCTGTTCTTCCAATCGTCCTTCCCGGCATAGAAAACCTCCGCGAAAACCGTCAATAGTTGTTTCTCCCAAACGTCCCCAGTTTTGCATCGCTCCCTGAAGCATCCCTTCAACCGTGCTTTTTTCATCATCCGTCAGGTTGGATTTTCTCGGAATCGGAACCCCCGTTTTGAAATTGACCAACAGTTTATTCAGCTGCATCTGGTATTCCGGAAATTCACCTTCTCCGAAAACGGCATATTGCATCAGGAAAATTCCTTTGATTTGTGCCTTCCTGGTTTTAAATTTTCCGTTCTCGGTGAGCTCCAGCATGGAAAATAAACGGGGCAGAAAAGGGGAAAGCAATACCAATCCCGAATTGTCAATAAAGGAGATTTTTGCCAAATCTTCTTCGGTTTCTTCCGTTTCAGGTTCGTCTTCTTCAAGATCTTCTTCCTCTTCTTCCAATGTTTCGGGTTCTTTCAGAATTTCGGCATCTTCGCCTCTCAGTTCTTTCCGGAGTTGCTGAAGCAATGGTTCCTGTTCGTTGAGCTGAATGAATTCTTTGATGAAAACAGTTCGTTGCTTTTGATTGAGCTCCCGGCGAATCAAAGTCCACAATTCGAGTAATAGTTCTTTTTGATTGCGGTGTCCGGCCTTTTTTGAAAAACTGAAAATCAATTGAATCACCGCTTGCTCATTGATAGAAATTTTCCATTTCCGGTTGATGAAATCCGTCATTTTTTTGACCAGGTCCAATACCGGGATCAAAAATTTCATCCATTCCAGGTTCAGAGAAAGTGCATGGATGACCGGCATGTTTTGCTCGTTTTCGGTGAAATACTGTAACAAGCGTTTTCTGTTTTCCACCAACGTTTTCGAATAAGCGAGGTCTTCTTCCTGTTTACTTATTGTTGTAGCAGCCTCGATCTTTTGTCTGATGGAAGCCAGGATTTTAAACAAGTTAAAAGGAATGGAAAAATTGGAATGTTTGAAATCCAGGTAGAAATAATCAATCAATTGCTTGAGAGATAAGTTGTAATGTGCTCCCGTTTTTTCCAAAACCCGCTGTACGATTGATTCCTGGTTAAAAACCTGGTTTTTGGTTTCTTCCAGAACATCAAACAAAAAAGACCATTTCAAACGCTGAATCGAACCGATAACCTGTCCTTCAATGTGAGCGCCGTTGCCTGAATGATGCAATAATTGCATAAACGAAGACAATTCAATGGCTTTTGAAGGAAGAATAATTGCCAACAGACGATACCGGGTTGATTCGCTCAACTGATCCAAAAGTAATTCCCGGAACAGGGAAGACCCCAGTTTTGACTTTAACTCTAAAACCTGTTCTTTGGTAAGTTTTGTTTTTTCGGTCAGTAAATGGAATTGAAAAGCCACGGCATCAATTGTTTTTGTTTGTTCGGATTTCTTTTTGCCCAAAACTAATTCCGAATACAAACGGTGAATCAGATCGCGCAGGTCGTTGTGCATTTTCCACTTACTGGTTTCCACGTAAGCAAACGAAATAATCTGCCACAATTCGACATTGTATCTTGCGGAAAGGCGTTTGAAAACCTGCCAGACCAAATATTCTTTATTAATCGCTGAGTTTTTTGAAAGAGCGACCAGAGGAAGAATCACCTGCCATTTGAACAGCATGAATTCTCCGCCGGATTTTCCCTGTAGTGCTCCGCTTTGATTTTGCTTGTTCAAATGCTGTGCATATTCAATCACAAAAGGGGCATCAAAGGGAACGAGCAAACGAACCAGGTCGAAAATCTCTATTTCGCGTAAAGGCTTGATAATCTGGAGCACATTCCGTTCGTTTTCCAGCAAACTGCGCAATTGATTGATATCTGCTTCATGAAGTTTCAAGCTCTGTTTCGGATTTTTCAATTCCCGTAAAATCTGTGGCCATTCTTCCGGTTTTTGGATGCGAATCGACATCGAAACAGTGTGTTCTTCGGCTTTTAATTCCATCAGAATAGTCTGTAAACCGGACGGAATTGCCCGGTTGAAATCCTGGTCAAGGAAAAAGGTGAGTGAATGAAGTAATTCTCCATAACTCAGATTGATGTGCGCTGCCAGGTTTCCGATCGTATCTCTTACAAACAGTTTCCGGTTAAATGCGGCACTTTGATTACTCAAAAGATACGAATACACGACTTTCCAGATCACGATACGCCGTTCTTCTTCCCGGATTTGAGCATACTGAGATTCTGCATATTTGACTCTCAGAAAAACAACATACGAGCGAATGAATGAGAATTCGGCAGGAGCGAGCAGCTGAACGACTTCAAACAAATCCGGATCATCCAGCTGATAGATCATGCGTTGCTGTAAACTGGTGTAATGTCCGTAAGATTTCAAAAAAGAAGTGAGCTCCTTGGCTTTGCTTTTCAAAACAGATTGAAACAATTCGACAACATTTTTGAAACGCTGAGCCAGGTTCCAGGAAAGTGTTCCATGCAGTAAAAATTGTTTCAGTGCTTCCAACTGATAATCGGCCTCCTCCAGGCGTTTGTCTTCTTTTTTGGAAGGATACAGGATTTCCCGCATCAAACTTTCTTCCAGTTTTTCTTCCAGTATCCGTTCGAAATCCTGTTCAAAGTCTTCTTCGGAAATGTTTCCAAGATCCAGATCCAGTTTCGAGATTTCAATTTCAAAACCGGTTTGGTCGCAACGCATCAACACGCGGTTGGCAACTTCCGTGATGTATTTATCGGCGAAGAGTTCAAAATCGCGGTACCAGCTTTGAATGAACGATTCATCGTGAGCAGTAACATGCAGCGCTATGGATGAAATACTGTTCATTGAATGATTTGTAAAAAGGAATTACTGACTCTGAAAAAAGCCCGGATGGACTCCGAAAAATGAACCAGATCTTTGGCTTTTCTACTTGCCAAAGCTTCCCGCCACTTGTAATAAATCTGCTCGAAATCGTAGATGTAATCGGAATTCACACGATACAAGCGAATGCGCAAATGTGCCGGGAGCCGTTCCCGGAGCAATTCTTCCAAACGTTCATTGACCACCTGGTTTTCAAAACGGCTGGAAGCAATGATCGATAAGGTGTTTCCTTCTGCAGCATCTGTTTGTTCGGGATGCGCATAGTGAAGTAACCGGTGTTCGACCAGGTAAAACAAATGTCTTTCCGGATTCAAAAAACGAACGAGTGCCCACAAACGGTTTGCCGAACGGATGAGGTGTTCTTTGGTCCGGTACGTTCCGATAATCATCCATTCTTCTTTGCCCGGATAACGGAAAACCAGGATCCAGCGATTGTTTTCGCTCAATTGGATCATCCGGTAGTTAGCAGCATTCGAACCAACGGAAAGGAAACTTTCAAAAACCGCATTTCTTCTCACCAAACTGATTTCGTTTTGAAGAGAGGGGAAATATTCTTCCTTCCAGTCCATTTCGTGAACGGGAATAGTTTGTGGCGCTTCGTTAAAAATCGGGTTGTAAAACACACCCGATATCGGTGCAATATCCAGATATACTTCATATTGATCGAAGAAAACCGCATCGGGAAGTAAATTAAGTCCCAGGTTTTTCAATAGATCACGCACCGGAATTTCGGATTCTATTTTTTTCCCGTGAAGCAGGGAAAACAACTCTTTGAAAACGATATTGCTTTCCGTAGGCTTCAATTTATTAAAGGAACGAAAACGGTTCCGGTTCAATTCCGGAAGTTCCTCCGTTAAAAGTGAACGGTATTTTATTTTGGATGTCGGAGGTTGAAAATCCTGGAAAAACTGAGCCGTATCTTCTCCGTACAAGGTGTCCAGAATGTCGATAAAACCGGATTTTTTGTTCTGAATCGAATCAGGAGTCAGCAATTGATTGTTTTTCTGGAATTTAGCCCGGTCCACAACCTTGTTCACTTCCGGAATGGAAACCAAA